>CAMOHV010000196.1 GCA_946615275.1 uncultured Verrucomicrobiota bacterium
GGCGACTTCCGCATCCTAGAGATCGACACCTCCCCCCGCGACTACCTCCTCCTCACACTCGGCAACTACTCGCGCGCCAAGTTCGCCTGGTCCCACATGGGCCAGGACGACTCCACCGCCAAGGCGTCGCTCAAGGACCAGATCGTGAAGCTCGCCCAGGTGATCTCCGCCACCCCCATCGCCGGCACCACCATGTGGAACGCCATGGACTACGAGGACGGCCGCATCTACGCCGACGACCCGACCCTCTCCGCCAGACAGAAAGGAAACTGAACACGTGAGCAGACCAGACCCCATCGCCGCGCTCGAGATCGGCACGTCCCGGACGGTCCTCGCCGTCGGCGAGCCCCTCGCCCCGGGGCGCATCAAGGTGCTCGCCGCCGAGGACATCCCCTCGCGCGGCGTGCGCAAGAGCCAGATAGTGGACATCGCCCAGGCCGGAGTCTCCATCGCGTCCGTCCTGCAGCGCGTGGAGGAGAAGACGAACTACACCATCCACCAGGTCAGCCTCGCCGTCTCCGGCCCGCACATCCGCTCGAAGCTCTACGCCGCGCAGTGGCAGCTCAACGGCCCCGCCGTCTCCGAAGAGGACATATCCAACGTGTACAACCAGTCCGTCGACGCCGGCTACAGTACCGAGGACCGCTCGCTCCTCGACATCTCCGAGATATGCTACAGCCTCGACGACCTCGACGGCATCCAGGACCCCAAGGGCATGACGGGCCGCATCCTGCGCCTCAAGAGCATCTTCGTGCAGGGCTCCGCGCAGCGCGTCGAGGACGCCCGCAAGGCCGCCGACTACCGCGCCAAGCTCTCCATCTCCGACGCCTTCTTCGCCGCCTCCCGCGCCGCCTCCGCGGTCCTCACCCCTGAGGCCAAGCGCGACGGCGCCCTGGCCATCGACCTCGGCGGAGGGTCCACCGGCTACACCGTCTGGGCCGACGGCCGCCTCGCCTTCGCCAACGTCTTGGGCGTCGGCGGCGACCACGTCACCAACGACGTGAGCCTCGCCCTGGGCCTCACGCGCGCCCAGGCCGAGCAGGTCAAGAAGGAGGCCGACGCCATGATCGGCGCGCAGGCGGGCACGCCCCGCATCGAGGTGCCGTCCACCACCCCAGGCTTCAACGCGGTCTCAATCTCGCGCCGCGCCCTCGCCACCGTCGTGAACGCCCGCCTCCACGAGATATTCGACATCATCCGCACCGAGCTCGACCGCGAGAACATGCTCCACCGCATCCACGGCGGCATCGTCCTCACCGGCGGCGTGAGCGCCCAGCCCGGCATCGCCAACCTCGCGTCGTCCGTCTTCGGCATCCCCGCGCGCGTCGGCACGCTCGTCCCGGGGATCGAGGGCATGGAGGGCTACCCCAACCCCGCATCCTACGCGACCGTCGCAGGGCTCCTCCTCACCTCCCAGCCCGACCCAGAGTCCGGCTCCATCTTCAAACGCATCTTCGGAGGGATTTTCGGAAAATGAACAAAAGCCTCCTGCTTCTGGGCGTCGGCGGCGCCGGCTCCACCATGGTCCGCGGCGTCACCCGCGCCTTCGCGACGCCCATGATGGCGCACATCGTGGACACCGACGCCGCCTCCGGCGCCGAGAACGACATCCCCTTCACCCTCCTCGGCGGCAGCCGGCTCGCCGGGCGCGGCAGCGGCGGACAGGCCGCCGAGGCCCGCGCCGCATTCGAGGACGACCCCGGCGTCCTCGACTCCGTCTTCAACGGCCTGCGCACATGCGTCGTCCTCACCGCCCTCGGCGGCGGCACCGGCGGCGGCGCCACCGGCGGCATCCTCAAGCGCCTCCACGCCCGCGGCGTCTCCACCATGCTCTTCGCCACGCTGCCCTTCTCCTTCGAAGGCGCAGACCGCGAACGCGCCGCCCGCGCCGAGGCCGCCACCCTCGCCCGCGACGCCGACGTCTCCGTGTTCCTCCCCCTTGACGACCTCGTCGCCGGCAGGGACAACATGTCCGAAGCCCTCCGCCAGGCACACGACATGGTCTCCTCGGGCGTCACCCTTTTCTGGCGCCTCCTCGAGAAGCCCGGCTACCTCCGCGTCGACCCGGAACGCCTCCACTCCGCGATCCTCGGCGCGGGGCGCGCCCGCTTCGCCTCCGCCTCCGCCTCCGGCCCCAACCGCGTGGGCGAAGTCCTCGCCGTCCTCGCCGAAAGCCCGCTGCTCACCCGCGCCAACGGCGCCGCGCCCGTGCGCACCATACTCGCCGGCGTCCTCGCCGGTGACGACCTGCGCCTCTCGGAGGTCGCCGCCGTCGCAAGCGGACTCTCCGCCGCCTTCGGCCCCGAGGCCAAGCTCGAGATCGGCACCGTCAACGACGAGCAGACCTTCTCCGGCCGCCTCGCCGTCACCGTCCTCCTCTTCGAGGAAAGCCCCGCCGCCGCCGCCAAGCCGGCCTCGCGCACATCAGGCGCGCGCAGCCCGCTCGCCGCTCGCGACCGTTTCAGCCAGACTGACAAGACCATCTGGGAGGGCGAAGACCTCGACATCCCCACCTACCTCCGCCGCAACCTCACACTCGACAGATGACGCGCGACGGACATGTGCGGCTCCTTCCCCTCCACGTAGCGAACAAGATCGCCGCCGGAGAGGTCGTCGAACGCCCCGCAAGCGTCCTCAAGGAGCTCCTCGAGAACGCCATAGACGCCGGCGCCACGCGCATCGACGTCGCCGTCGCCGCCGGCGGGCGCAAGCTCGTCTCCGTCCAGGACAACGGCTGCGGCATGTCCCGCGACGACGCCCTCCTGTCCCTCGAGCGACAGGCCACCTCCAAGATACGCGACGTCGACGACATCGAGCGCATCGACACCCTGGGCTTCCGCGGCGAGGCCATCCCCTCCATCGCCGCCGTCTCGCGCTTCACTCTCACCACCCGCCCCGCCGCCTCCGAGGAGGCAACCCGCCTCGTCGTGAACGCCGGCACCCTAGCCGAAGTCGCCTCCTGCGGCGCCCCCCCAGGAACGCGCGTGGAAGTGCGCGACCTCTTCTGCAACGTCCCCGCCCGGCGCAAGTTCCTCCGCGCCTGCGCCACAGAGGAGGCCCACATCAAGAACGTCTTCGCCGTCCACGCCCTCGCCCACCCGTCACTCGCCCTCTCGCTCACGATGGACGGACGCGAGGTGTGGCGATTCGCCGCCGGCGCCACCCTCGAAGACCGCATCCGCGAGCTCTACGGCCCCGACTTCCCCGAAACCCTCCTCCCAGTCTCCTGGCCTCCCCAAAATCCCCCCTCCTCAAATTCTCAATCCTCAATTCTTAATTCTCAATTCTCGATCCGCGGCTACGTCGAACGCCCCGGCCGCCAGACATCCTTCCGCCGCGAACAGCACATCTTCATCAACAACCGCCCCGCCTCCGCCCCCATAATCACATACGCCCTCAAGGACGCCTACCCCAGCCGCCCAGGCGACGCCCGACCGACCGCAATACTCTTCATAGACCTTCCCCCCGACCAGGTGGACGTCAACGTGCACCCCGCCAAGCGCGAGGTCCGCTTCCGCCGCCCCTCCGACGTCCGCGACGCCATCTTCCAGGCCGTCTCATCCGCTTTCTCCATCCCCTCGCCAATCAAATCCCCCCAACCTCCCCCCACTCCCAATCCCCAATCCCCAATCCCAAATTCTCAATTCCCAATTCCCAATCCCCAATTCTCAATTCTCAATTCTCAATTCCCAATTTCCAATTCCCCTTCCCCCTCCCCAGTCGACATCCCATTCCAAATCCCCATCCAGCCATCGATCCCCAGTCCCCAGCCCCCCGTTTCCAGCAATCAACCTCCACTCCCCCACCCCGTTCCCCAATCTGCCCAGCCAATTCTCGATTCTCAATCCACAATTCCCAATTCCCAATCCGCCGCCCCCTGGCGCTGGTTCGAGTTCCTCGCGCAGACCTCCACAGGGCTCTTGATCCTGGAGACCGACGCCGGCATAGTGACGATCCATCCGCAGGCCGCGCAGGAGCGCATAATCTACGAGCGCCTTCTCGACGGCGCAGAGGCCGTGTCCCAGCCGCTTCTCATACCAGAGACGGTGCAGCTCACGCCGCTTGAATCGGAGAAGATATCCTCGTTCCTCGACGTCCTCGCGGCGCAGGGTTTCCAGCTGGAGCCCTTCGGCGGCGGCGTGTGGAAGATCGACGCCGTGCCGCAGGCGCTCGGCGTGTCGGGCGCGGGCGAAGCGCTCGCAGCGATCGCGCACGACATCGCGGAGGCGGGCGCGAGGCGCGGCGGCGCGCGCTGGCGCGAGGAGCTTGTGGCGAGATCGGCCGCGCGCGCGGCGGCGGGCGGCGCGCCGCGCCTGACGCCCGAGGCGGCGCGCAGGCTCGTCGAGCAGCTCGCCTCCTGCCGCACGCCGTACATCTGCCCGCGCGGCAGGCCAGTGATGATCTTCAAGTCGAACCGCGAGCTGTCAAAGGGCTTCGGCCGCGACTAGCC
>CAMOHV010000197.1 GCA_946615275.1 uncultured Verrucomicrobiota bacterium
ACGATGTCTTTCGCCGCGAACACCGGCCCGTCAACGCAGCAGCGCGCGTTGAACGGTTTTCCGTCGGGGCCCACGATCTTCTGTATGCAGGCGAAGCACGCGCCCACGCCGCAGATCATGTGACGGTCCATGGATATCCACCCTGGCATCCCGGCGGCGAGAGCGCGGTCGGCCACGGCCTTGAGGAGCCCGTCCGGGCCGCAGGTGAAAAGCTCGAACGGGGCGTTGTCCTTCGCAAGCGCGGCAAGCGCCTCGTCGAGCGGACCCGTCACGAAGCCCTTCGCGCCGACGCTGCCGTCGTTTGTGGCGATGCGCACCTCAACGCCGAGCGCGGCGAAATCGTCGAGCGCGAGAAGATCGTCCTTGGTCCGCCCCCCCACGAAGAGGATCGGCTTCATGCCGACGCGGGCCAGCCGCTTCGCGAGGAAATGCAGCGGCGCCACGCCGTAGCCTCCGCCCACCAAAAGCGGCGCGCCGCGGCATTCAGTCGGGAAGCCCCGCCCGAGCGGCCCCAGCACGTCCATCTCGCCGCCCTTCGGCACGGCGGCAAGCGCCTCCGTGCCGCGCCCCACGCGCTTGTAGAGGATCGTCACCTTTCCGTCCTCGGCGTCGAACACGGAGAACGGACGCCTCAGCGCGCTCGCCTCCAGCGTCGGCACCTTCACATGCACAAACTGCCCGGGCTGGAGCTCCGCCACCAGCCTCGGTGCGTCAAGCACCAGAAACCGATATCCGGGCCCTGCGTCGTCGTGCGCGAGCACCTTGCATTTCTCATTGATAGGCATATTGCAGAATCCATTTCTTCCTTTGCCTATATGATACCATATTTTGCCCGCGCTGAGACGGAGAATCGGTGATGCGTCACTGAAATTGCACCCCCAGGATGGCCGCGCCCGGCGTCGATCGCCGCCGTGTATGCTTGATGCCCCGCCGAAACTAGAATCGGCTTGGCGGGGACATCACTTCAACTCCGCAAGGGAGACGGAGATGACGCGCATCGTGCGCATGCCGCCGCCGATGCAGTATCCTATGAAGAGCCGCCCGTCGTATTCGCGGAGGAATGGATAGCAGTTCCATCCCTCGGTCTCAAGATCCACGCGGCCCTTCCACGTCTTGCCGTCGTCGCTGGAGAAGCCCAACGTCATGGGCGCGCGCTGGCCATTGTGGTATGGATATGCGAAGCGATACTGCGGATAGCTCTCGTGGTCGTTCCAGACGGCGGCGATGCGACCGTCCTTCAGTCGCTCCAGCGCGGCCGGCGAGCGCGGAGAGCGCAGCGAGCTCGGCGCCGCTGGGCCCCAGGTCTCGCCGTCGTCGCTCGAATACGCCGCGTACTGCCAGTCTGCGTCCGTGCGGAAGTAGGTCATCACCCGACCGTCGGAGAGCTGGACCGAACCAGGCTCCTCCATGCGCAGCGGATCGCCGTTCGGCTTCCTCGCGGAGATGGTGTTCCCGGCGGGGCGCCAGGTGAGCCCTTCATCGTCCGAGAGCCAGTTCGTGATGGACGCCCCGAAGCGTCCGCCGTGGCTTGAGCCGGAGTATACGAGCCGTCCGCTTTTGAGCTGGACGACCCTGGCGTTGTTGAACACGTAGTAGGCACGGCAGGAGTCCGGCACCACGAACCCGAGCTTCTTCCAGGTTCGGCCCTCGTCCGAGGAGTGGTAGCAGATCGGGCGGCAATCCTTCTCACTGGTCCTGAGCAGATAGGCAAGAAGTATCTTCCCGCCACGCAGACGAAGCAACGAGACGCACATCACGTTCTGCGCGCCGTTCGGGGTGGCGAACACCACCTCGTCGTCCGTCCATGTCTTTCCATTGTCGGACGAATGCCTACGGCAGATGTGCGACTTGGCGTCGTCGGAGTTGCTCCCCATCATCCTGCTCCACATCAACATCAACCGTCCGTCCTTCAGCTTGATGATGTCGCCCTCGCTGTGGCGCTTGAAGTCCCCCCTCGGCTCAAGGCGCAGCAACTCGTGGCGCTCGCCGAACGAGGTCGGGGAGGGTTTGCGCGTGCTCTTCTCCGTCTTTTCGGGCGGCAGCTTCAGCGACCGACGCATCCGGTTCATCTCCGCGAACCCCTTCGCGTCCTCCGCGAGCGGCTTATCGGAGAACGCCGCGAGCAGCCTCTCCACCGCCGTGAGCACGCCCTGCGGCGACGCCTCGGACGTTAGCACCGCCACCACGGCGTCCTTTTCGGGCGACACCACGAGCGCATTACCGCCGTAGGCCGCGGTCCGCACGGGGTGCCGCCTCAGCCAGGACTCCGGCACCAGCCGGCGCGGGCCGGAGCGCCCGTTGTGCAGAAAGCAGTCGCCGATGCGCGCGAGGCTCAGTATCTCCATCGCCACGCCGGTCGCGCCGCGCATGAGGCGCGCATCGCCCGGCTGCGGCTGCGCCGTCCAGTTGTGGACAAGCGGCCCGTGAAGCCGGTTCATGAAATTCGCTACGATGAATGCTGCCGTGGACTCCCCCGCAGACCGCTCCAGATGCTCCGACAGCTCGTCGCCCGCCGCCAGGGCGTCCGGCCCGTCGGCCATCATCCGCGAGACGAGGCTTGCGAGCTTCGCGTCGTCCGCCAGCCGCCCCTTCTCGACGGCGATGCCCGCCGCCGCAAGCGTGATGAGGCGCGTGAGGCCGCCTATCGGGGTGCGGCCGCTGGCCACGTTCGCCTGGGCATCCTGCTGCCCCTCGTCGCGCAGGACGCCGCGCCAGCTCCCCTGCGTCACCCACTTCCCGTGCCGCATCACGCAGAAGTCGCGGGGATGGTCGAGCCGCTCCAGGTCGGCCATAAACTCCACAAGCGCCTTCGACGGCACTCCTTCCGCCTCGGGCACAGTCGCTGTCGACACTGTCGAGAGGATGGCCATCATGCCTACCAGAATCAGTTTGAGCCTCATTGTCATCTTCCTTTAGTTGAAAGATTGTTATTGTGAGCGTGAATGAGTCATAGCACTTTCATCGTCCGCATCCATTCGAGTATCTGCTCCCGCCACGATGACGCAGACAGAGTTGGATAGCGTGAGTCTGCAAATCCGTGCCCCCTGCGCGTGAGCACATGCAACTGAACAGGAACGCCAAGGTGCAGCAGCCGATTGAAGAGAATAACGGATCCCATGGGCGGCACATAGTCCACCTCGCCATGCAGAAGGAAGATCGGCGGCATCGGCGGCTCGAACTTGAATTCCGGCCCCAGCGGCAGGTTCCAATCGCGCTCGTGCCCCTTCCGCGAATCAGTGAAGCCCTTCGTCAGGTTGTCCCAGCCTTCGAGCGTATACGCCGGATAGACCGGCACCGCGAAGTCCACGTTGCAAGGTTGGCGATCGAGGTCATCTACGGGCTCGTAGGCCGGCGTACGCGCCGAGAGCGCCGCCAGGAGCGCGCAGTGTCCGCCGGCGGAAAAACCGACAACGCCGATCTTCCGGGGGTTTACCTTCCACCGAGGCGCATTCGCCCGGCAGACGCGTACCGCACGCTGGACATCCTGCCAGGCTGAGTGATGCTTCGGATGGTTCTTCGGGCGCGGACACCGATGACGAAAGTTGACGCAGCGGATGCCGTTCGAGACGAGCGTGGCCACCATGTCCGCCGGATCGTAGACGAACGGCAGATGCTGGTAGGAGCCTCCGCCAATGACGATCACCAGCGCATCGGACTTCACGTTGCCGACGTTGACGACCTCCAGCACGGCCTCCGTCTGACTTGGATTGTAGTCCGGCACCTTCCCTTTCGGCCAGACGGGAATACGCTCAATCACGTCCAACGGCACGTCCTTGACCACCGCACCCATGGCACATGTGGCAAACGCAGCCGCCGCGAATATAACCATGCAATGTCTGACCATAAGCTATCATTTTCTCATTTGATCGAGATAGTCATGCCCATGTATGCGAATCGGCGAATGAGGCGATATGTGCCATTCGCAAGTGTTGCACGTGTGAAAGTCACGATGCCATCGCCAACCACAGGCTCGTCTGGCAGACGAACGAAATTCTCAGCGCCGTCGGCCTTGTACCCCAGGCAGTAGATCCACTTCCGCGAATCCGACGTGTCGCATTTGAAGCTGAACACGCCGCCTGCGGACGGCGCAGACGTCGCCACGTACCATGTGCGCCCAGTCCGCTCTTCGTAACGGTTTCGCGGATTTGGCGTGAGTGTTCCCGAAGCGCCGTCGGAGCCAATGTAGACAAGTGATCGTGAAGCCACGTCTGGAGCTGTCGCGAAGCTAAAATTCAGCACGGAGTCCCTCCACGTCATCCTCGGCGTCACGGGCGTCCCACAACCTGGATCGCCTCCGAACACCTGTCCGTCCACACGATGAGCCGCGTATGCCGCGCCGTCGAACGCCCCCACCACAGATGATGCAAGATGATATTTAGCGGCAAGCTCCAGCTCGATTTCGGCCCGATCCGTGGCAATGAGCGGCTGATTGTAGAAACG
>CAMOHV010000198.1 GCA_946615275.1 uncultured Verrucomicrobiota bacterium
CTTCGCGCGAGCTTCAGGACAGGCCAGAGACGCCGCCAGCGCGGCATGTCGCGCCAGTAGGCGATCAGCTCCTTCATGCGGCCGAGGACCGGCGCGTCCCCGCAAAGCTCTTCGCGCGAACGCGCGACGTAGTCGGCGAGGCGCTTGGCGGCGTCAGGCCGCGCGCCGAGGGAGCGGATGAAGGCGCGCCCGATCATGCCCTCCCCTTCAAGCGGGATGTCGCCGTTGTGGACCACCCGGTTCGCGCTTGCGGCGGCGACGCGCGCGGCCATCTCGCGGTCGCACTCGCCGGAATACATCTGGCGGGCGGTGCGGGCATGCACGACGATGCGGGCGAGCGGATGGCGGTCGATGCGCGGCATAAGCGCAAGCAGCTCGTCCGAACGCTCCACCCCCAGCCGCGTCTTGAGTGAGAATCTGCCCTCCCCCATTTCGTCGCACCCTGCCTCCAGCATGCGCTCAAGGACGTCTGGCGCGGCGAGCAGCCCGCTTCCGCGCCCCTTCCTGCGTATCATGGGGAACGGGCAGCCCGCGTTGAGGTCGGCGCATCCGAATCCGCGGTCCTTGAGCGCCTTGAGCATCTCGCGCAGCGCGGCGGGGTCCTTGCCGATCACCTGCGGGACGAGCGGCAGCGCGCCTGGTGCCTCGCCGCCGGCGCAGGGGAACGGACGAAGGTCCGCGAAGAGCCTGTCGTTGAACTTCATGCCGGGATTGGCGGGGATGAATGGCGCGTACGCCCCGATGAACCCGGCCTCGCGGATCTCGGGCGAGTACGTCTCGCGGAATGCGCGGATCGTGACGCCGCGCAGCGGGGCAAGCCAGCGTTCAGGCATCGGCGGGCGGCTCCTCGCCTGCTGGACCGGCCTCTTCCGTGGACGGGCCGTGCGCGGAGAGGCGCTCCGCGAGGCTCGTGCGCCTCTCGCGCACCGTGTTCGTCTCGATCGCCTTCTTCACCGCCCACGGCGCGCCGATCACGAGGACGAGCTTCTTGCCGCGCGTGATCGCCGTGTAGAGAAGGTTGCGCTGCAGCATCATGTAGTGCTGGTTGTGGAGAAGCACTATCACGGCGGGATACTCGCTGCCCTGCGACTTGTGGATGGTCGTGGCGTAGGCGAGGGTGAGTTCGTCGAGGTCGCCGCGTCCGTATGGGACGGGGCGTCCGTCGAACACTACGACCAGCGAGCGGTCTGAGGTGTCGACGTCCTGGACGAATCCGACGTCGCCGTTGTACACGTCCTTGTCGTAGTTGTTCCTGAGCTGCATCACGCGGTCGCCTACGCGGAACGCCATGCCACCGCGCATCACGGACGGCCCCTGCCCGTTCAGGCGCTCCTGGATGCGGGCGTTGAGGTTCTCCGCGCCGAGCGCGTTGCGGCGCATTGGGGTGAGCACCTGGACGTCCTGCATGGGCTCCATGTGGAAGTGGCGGGGGATGCGCGTCGTCATGAAGTCGAGGGCGAGGGCGAGAGCCTTGTCGGCGTCGGGCTGGGCGATGAAGTAGAAGTCGCTCTCGCCGGAGCGCGTCTCGAACGGCTCGCCGGCGTTCACGTGGTGCGCGTTGCGGACGATCAGGCCGGAGGAGTCCTGCCGGAATATCTCCGTGAGGCGCGTCGACGCGATGGCGCCAGACTTTATGAGGTCGCCCAGCACGTTCCCGGGTCCGACGCTCGGGAGCTGGTCGGTGTCGCCCACCATCACGAGCGTGGCCGTCGCGGGGAGCGCCGCGAGGAGGTCGTCCATGAGGCGGATGTCCACCATGGAGGTCTCGTCGAAGATGAACACGTCGCCGCCTATGGGGTGCGCCTCGTTGTAGGTGAACTCGTTCGTCTGGGGATTGTACTTGAGGAGGCGGTGGAGCGTCTGGGCCGGCGCGCCGGTGGCCTCGCCCATGCGCTTCGCGGCGCGGCCGGTCGGCGCCGCCAGGAAGAGCCGTATCGCGGGCTTGTCGCCGATCCGGCGGGCATTCCAGATGTCCACCAGCGCACGGATGATCGTCGTCTTGCCCACGCCAGGGCCGCCGGTCACGATCGAGACCTTCGCGCCGAGCGTGGTGCGCACGGCCCTCATCTGCGCCGGCGCGAGCGTGAAGCCCGTCTTGCCCTCCCACCACTCTATCGCGCGGTCGGGGTCGATCGGGCGGAAGCTCTGAGGCGCCTCCAGGAGGCGGCGTATCTTCGCGGCCACGCGCTTCTCGGCGAAGTAGAGGTCCTTGAGGTAGATGCGGTCGCCCTCCTTCACGACGCGCCCCTCGTCGATCTCCGCCTTGAGCGCCTCGGAGAGTATCTCCACGGATATGTCCACGAGCTCCTGCGCGTGGAGGAGGAGGTCGGGCTCGACAGTCCAGCAGTGGCCGGAGTCTTCGGCCTCGGTCTGGAGCGTGTATATGATGGATGCGCGGGCGCGGACGGACGAGTCCTTCGGGAGGCCCACGGCCGTCGCGATGCGGTCCGCCGTCTGGAAGCCTATCCCCCAGATGTCGCGGCAGAGGCGGTAGGGATCGGCCTTGATGATCGCGATGGAGTCGGGCCCGTAGCGCTTGTAGATCTTGGCGGTCTTGGCGACGGATATGCCGTATGTCTGCGTGAAGATCATCACCTCGCGGGTGCCGCGCGCATCGCGCCAGGCGCGGCGGATCTGCTCGATCTTCTTGGGGCCGAGCTTGGGTATCTCGCGGAGGCGCCCGCTGTGGTGCTCGAGGATGTCGAGCGTGTCACCCTTGAACTTGTCGACGATCCGGTTCGCGAGGATGGGGCCGATGCCCCTTATGAGGCCGCTCGCGAGGTACCGGCGCACGCCCTCCTCGCTCTTGGGCGTGACGCATGAGATCGTCTTGGCCTTGAACTGCCGGCCGCGCGCGGGATCGTCCACCCACTCCCCCTCAGCGTGCAGCTCCTCTCCCTCCCACACGGCGCCGCACGCGCCCAGGACGGTTATCTCGTCGTCGCTGCGGAGCGTGAACGCGCCGGACTTCACCACGCGGCCCACCTTCAGGACAGAGAAGCCCGTCTCCTCGTTGCGGAAGACGACCGAGCGGACGGTTCCGTCCACCGTCTCAAGCTCCGACTCTGTAGATTGCCCGCTAACTCTCATTGCATCATTGCTCACAAATTGCCAATGAAAATCACTTTCTCCATCTGCGGACAGATGGAAAAGGCTTTCTGGACATTCGACAACCGACAACCAGCACCATTCTCAATTCTCCATTCTCAATTCTCAATTCGCTTTTTGTCGTCCTTCACGAGCCGCCCGTCGCGCATCAGGAGATGTCGGCCGGCATACGCGGCGATGTCGTCCTCGTGGGTCACCATCACGATGGTGATGCCTTCGCGGGAGAGCTCGGTGAAGAGCTGCATGATCTCCACGGAGGACTTCGTGTCGAGGTTGCCGGTGGGCTCGTCGGCGAAGAGGACGGGCGGTTCGTTCATCAGGGCGCGGGCGATGGCGACGCGCTGCTGCTGTCCGCCGGAGAGCTGCGCGGGCGTGTGCGTGCCGCGCCCCGCGAGTCCCACGCGGTCAAGGAGCTCCAGCGCGCGGGCGCGCCGCTTAGCCCTCGAGAGGCGGCCAAGGTAGAGGTCGGGCAGCTCCACGTTCTCGATGGCGCTCGTGCGCGCGAGGAGGTTGAAGTTCTGGAACACGAATCCAAGCTTGCGGTTGCGGATGCGGGCGAGCTCCGCCGGGGAACGGCGCGCCACCTCCACGCCGTCGAGGAGGTAGTCGCCGCTCGTGGGCGTGTCGAGGCAGCCGAGGATGTTGAGCATGGTGGATTTGCCGGAGCCCGACGCGCCCATGATGGCCACGAACTCTCCGGCGTCGATCGAGAGCGACACGCCCGCGAGCGCCGCGACGGGCTCCTCGCCTGCGGCGTATATCTTCTTCAGATCGCGTATCTCTATCAAGTGCGGCATGCGGCCATTATACCATATTTCACCACCACCGTGTCGAAGAAACAAAACCAGTTGCCATCCTCTCTACTCTCCCCGTTGCCCTATTGCCCTACTCGCCCTATTGCCCTACCCCATACGTACAAAAGAATACCAAAAACCACCCTGCGGCGCAATGTGGTTTTTGCGTGATACAACGGGCTGCTTACCCGTTGCAGGGGGGCTGAACGGGCTGGCAGCCCGTTCTACTAGGCGCCATAGGCAACAATGAATCACTGCACCGCCACGAAAACGAGTGTGAAGTTGTCCGCCGCGCCGGCGGCGCGGATTGACTCCGCGAATCGCTGGACTATGGCCTCTGGCCCGCCGCGCCCAGCCATGAGCGAGGATATCTCCTCATCGGAGAGCATGTCGTGCACTCCATCGGTGCAGAGGAGGTATCTGTCGCCGCGATGGAACGTGAGGTCGCGGCGGTCGGGGCGCACGTTGAGCTCGGTGCCCACGGCGCGCGTGAGG
>CAMOHV010000199.1 GCA_946615275.1 uncultured Verrucomicrobiota bacterium
CAAGCACCACCTCAGATCTTCCACCGTCTGATAGACGACCCTTACCTCGGCCCTCATGCCTGGGGGCGTGAGAAGGCGAGCGATCTCGGAGGCGTGTTGCTCGTCGGTGAAACGCGCGTAGAGCGGCGCAAGGGGGTTCAACGGGCAAGATGCACGTTCTCCCAGTGCATTGCGCAACTCTCGTTCCCCGTTCCCCATCCCCCGTTCCCCATCCAACAGATTCACGAGCGCGCGGAAGGCGACGAGTTCGCCGAGGGTGGACATGTCGATGCCGTAGCAGTCCGGATAGCGGATGGGCGGGGCTGACGAGGCGATGACGATCCGCCTGGGGCCGAGCCGGTCGAGCATTGGGAGAATCGCGTTCTTCATCGTGTTGCCGCGCACGATGGAGTCGTCGAGGACGACGAGTGTGTCTTTGCCGGGGCGGACCAGGCCGTAGGTGACGTCGTAGACGTGCTTGTAGAACTCGCGGCGCGCGGCGGCGTCTGCGATGAAGGTGCGGAACTTGGCGTCCTTGACGATGACTTCGCCAAAGCGGGGCATGCTTATCTCACGCGGAGGCGCGGAGGGCGCAGAGTTTTCGTTCCTCTCTGCGTCCTCTGTCTCTCTGCGACTCTGCGTGAGACTCATCTTTATGAGTTCTTCCAAAAGACCGTGGAAGGCGATGCGCGCGGAGTTCGGAATGTAGGAGAAGAAGATATCGGAGATGTCGGCCTTGGCCGCCTTCAAGATGGCGGGCACGAGCGCCGCGCCGAGGGCCTTGCGCTCGCGGTGGATCGCGGCGTCGTTGGCGCGCGAGAAGTAGATGCGCTCGAAGGAGCAGCTCCGCTGCTCCGGTTGGGTGGTTGGGTGGTTGGGTGGTTGGGTGGTTGAGGTTTCACCCAAAACATCAAATCTAACTTCGCCCTTGGGGGAGACGACCAGCGCCTGGCCTGGGGGCAGCTCCTTCACGGCCTCGGGCGGCACGTCGAAGGCGGCCTGGATCGCGGGGCGTTCGCTTGCGACGGCTACGACATCGTCGCTGACGTAGTAGAAGCCCGGTCGGATGCCGTGGGGGTCGCGCGTGGCGAAGGCCCAGCCGTCGCCCGTCATCCCGCAGAGGGTCCATGCGCCGTCGGCGTTGGCGAGGGCGGTGGAAAGGGCGGAAGCAATGGAGGGGATTTGGACTTCTGATTTCTGACTTCTGACATCTGAGCAGCACCGAAGTCCGAAGTCTGAAGTCGGAAGTCCTACCTTCCCAAGTTCGTGGGCGATCAGTTCGCAGATTAGGTAGCCGTCGGCTTTGCTTGTGGGGAACGAGCCGTGCCGGCTGTAGTCCTCGAAGAGCTCGTGGGCGTTTGTGAGGTTGAAGTTTCCGGCGAGCAGAAGTGTATGGCGGAGTTCGCTCGCCTCGTGGACGAACGGGTGGCAGAACGACTCGTCGTTTCTGCCGAATGTGGCGTAGCGCAGGTGGCCGAGGAATATCCGCTCTTCGAAATCGCCTGGAGGGCGTTTCGTGATCATGCCGAGAACGTCGGCAAGCGGGGAGCCGCTTGCCGACTTGAATATCCTGTAGGGCGGCGCCCCTGGGGCGGGGTTGGCGGAGAGGATCGCCGCGCCCGCGCCGTCCTGGCCGCGGTTGTGCTGCTTTTCGAGGAGGAGCGAGAGCTTCGTGCCTCCGAAATCGCCGTTGCGATCATGGCCTTTCCGCAGGGCCACCATCGCAACGGCGCATTCATGCTTCACTTCGTCGGACATCCAGCGAGCCTCTAGCCAACAATCCCCAACCCCTTAATACAGGAACAGCATGTCGCGGTACTTGGGAAGCGGCCAGCGCGCTGCCGAGACGCGTCTTTCAAGCGAGTCCACGGTGGTGCGGATCGCCTGCATCGAGGAGATGATGGTGGCGTCGTCGTTGCCGGCAAGGGCGTTCTCGAGGTCGAGGATGCCGATCCTCAGCGCATCTAGCCCGGCGCCGAGCTCCACGATGTTCTCGCGCAGGGCGGAGGTCCCCGAGGAGATTCCGGCCTTCTCGGCGGCGAGGAATGCGTCCATCGTCTCGTGGTATTCCGTCTTGATCACGGGGAAGATCATCTCGCTCACGATGTCCCTGGCGCAGGCGCCTTCGATGTGGATCTTCTTGGAGTATTCCTCGAGGAATATCTCGTGGCGGCTGAGGAGCTCGCGTTTCGTCATCACGCCGTACTTCTCGAAGAGCTTCGCGTTCTTCTGGGTGGTGAGCGCCGCGAGGGCGGAAGGGGTGTCTGGGGCGTTGGGGAGTCCGCGGCGTGCGGCCTCCTTCGGCCATTCGGCCTCGTAGCCGTTACCGTTGAAGACGACGCGCTTGTGCTCCTTGAGCGACGCCTGGAGGATCTTCTGGAGCGCGTTGTGGAACGCGGCGGTGTGTTCGCCGGGCTTCGCCTTGCCGGCGACCTTGGCCGCCTCGAGCTCGCCGGCGATGCGGTCGACAGCCTCTGCGACGATCGTGTTGAGGACGGTCATCGGGCCGGAGCAGCAGACGCTGGAGCCGGGGGCGCGGAATTCGAACTTGTTGCCCGTGAAGGCGAACGGCGAGGTGCGGTTGCGGTCGGTGGCGTCCTTGGGAAGGGGCGGAAGGGTGTCGACGCCGATCTGGAGGGTGTCGGCCTTCTTGGCCTTGCCGCCGACGCCGCGCTCGAGCCTGTCCACGACTTCAGCGAGCTGGTCGCCGAGATAGATGGAGATGACTGCGGGAGGGGCCTCGTTAGCGCCGAGGCGGTGGTCGTTGCCGGCGCCGGCGACGGATGCGCGCAGGAGGTCTGCGTGCTTGTCGACTGCCTCGATCACGGCGCAGAGCATCGTGAGGAACACGGCGTTCTCCTGTGGGTTCTTGCCGGGGTCGAGCAGATTGCGTCCGCCGTAGGCAACGGACCAGTTGTTGTGCTTGCCGGAGCCGTTCACGCCGGCGTACGGCTTTTCGTGGAGGAGGCATTTGAGGCCGTGCCTCTCCGCGACGTTGCGGAGAGTGTCCATGACGAGCATGTTGTGGTCGCTCGCGAGGTTCAGCTCCTCGAACTGGGGGGCTAGCTCGAACTGGGCGGGGGCCACCTCGTTGTGTCGCGTCTTCGCCGGGATGCCGAGCTTCCAGAGCTCGCGCTCGACGTCGTTCATGAACGAGAGGACGCGGTCGGGGACGGTTCCAAAGTAATGGTCTTCGAGCTGCTGGCCCTTTGCAGAGGGTGCGCCGAAGAGCGTTCTGCCGGTCAGGACCAGGTCGGGGCGTTTTTTCCAGTACTCCTTGTCTATGAGGAAGTATTCCTGCTCCGCGCCGAGCGTGCAGCCGGTGTGGGCCTCCTCGCGCCCGAAGAGCTTCATGAGGCGCTTGAGCGACTTGTCGAGCGCCTGCATCGAGCGGAGAAGGGGGGTCTTCTTGTCGAGGGATTCGCCGGTGTAGGCGCAGAACGCGGTGGGGATGCAGAGCGTGGCGCCGTTGGAGTGGCGCTTTATGAACGCGGGGGAGGTGGGGTCCCATGCCGTGTAGCCGCGCGCCTCGAATGTGGAGCGTATGCCGCCGGAGGGGAACGACGAGGCGTCGGGCTCGCCCACGATGAGGTTCTTCCCGCTGAAGAGCATTATGGGCTCGCCGTCCTTGATCTCCAGGAAGGAGTCGTGCTTCTCGGCGGTGGAGCCGGTCATCGGCAGGAACCAGTGGGTGTAGTGCGTGGCGCCGCGGTCCATCGCCCAGCGGCGTATGCCGTGGGCCACTTCGCCGGCTATGGAGGGGTCTAGGGGCTTCCCTTCGCGGATCGTCGCCTGGAGCTTCTTGGCGGTATCCTTGCTCAGATAGGTGCGTATCGCCTCGTCGCCGAAAACGTCGGCGCCGAAGTTCGTTGCTGCCTTGGTCTCTTCTGTCATCTTGTGTTTTCCTTTCCGTGAAGCCCGCGCCACCTTGGCGCATTGCCCACGGAAGCCTCCCTAGCACAACCCGTGCCAACGCGCAAATTGCTGAATCGGGGTCTTGATTTTTACATGCAGGCGGCATTAGCATTCACGGGCATTACAATTATTGTAAGAAGAGGCGTGCCCCATCGGGGCGCTGAAACACCACCCCCACATCTCTCACATCAGCGACGCAATTCAAAACAGTCCATTTGCGGATCGTGGCGGGGTATGATATAATTACAGACGTGTCGGCAGATTGGATTGAATTCGTATGCCAAAAAAGAAAGGAAAAGCGAAATGGCGAATGAACTGGACGAGATGACGGGCCCCGTCAACGGCGCGGGGCGCGACGTAAATGTGATAGAGAAGCAGCTCCCGGTCCGGGTGGGATGGGGCTCGACGCTGTTCGAGATCCTGCTGTGGTGCCTCTTCATAGTCCCCGGGGTGGTATTCCTCTTCATGAAGATCAACGCCAGGAACTACTTCCAGAAG
>CAMOHV010000200.1 GCA_946615275.1 uncultured Verrucomicrobiota bacterium
AACACGACCTCCTCCGCGCCGTCCAGCTTCATCTCCGCCTCAAGCTCCGGGGAGGTGTTCGTGTCAAGACGGCCGCTCACGGCAAACGTGAGCGTCCCGCCTTCCATATTCCTTGAAACATCCATCTTCATTCCTCTCACACTGCTATGAAACCATCTTCGGCGGAGGGCACGGCCACGCCCTTCTCCGGCTCGGCGCCGGACGCGACAGGCTCCATGAGCCTCTTCTCCACCTCCCCAGCGAAGCGGGAGAAGGCGAGGAGGCTCTCCGCGAACGACTCCGCGTCCAGATCCACGGCCTCGATCGGCGGGGCGGACAGCACGAGCGACCCCACGAAGAGCCCCAGATGCCCGCCAAGGGTGTCCGCGCCGAAGAGGTTCATGGAAAGAGCCCGCGTCTTGATCTCGGCCGCCTGCTCGCCGTGTTCCGGGACGGTGGCCACGAGGGCGAACATCGTGATGGAGCTCTCCGTCTCGCCCATCGGGCGCAGGAGGATCAGGCGCCCGTCGACCTCGACGTCGCACAGGCGGTCGGAGGAGATGTCCAGCTCCGTCCCGAGCGCGGCGGCGAGGCCGCTGATTGCTGTTTCGTAGGGGGTCATTTCGATTTCCTTTTTTGCTGTTGGAAGATCATGGCTGGGGCTGGTTGACCGTCGCCTGGATGGCGGCGTGGAGCGTGCCGCCAAGGCGCAGCCCCTGCGGCACGGTGCCGTCCAGGGCCGGGAGGGACAGATCCACGACGGCGCGGTCGAAGGCGGCCTCGCTGAACGAGCTCCAGTTGTTCGCGGCGAGGCGGTCCATGTCCTCGGGCGAGAGGAAGATGTCGAACTGCGAGTCGAGGCTGCTGCCCGGGCCGGCGGGGATGGTCTCCGGGGCGGCGGGCGGCTGGGGGGCGATGGTGAACGTCTGCGGCGCGCGGTGCGAGGTGAAGCGGATGTGGAATCCCTCGGCGGGGCTGCCGGTGATCTTGAATTGGCGATCGGGTGCGCCGTCGGCCTGGACGGCCTCGCGGCCGCCGTCGGCGGAGAGCGCGGCGGACATGCCCAGCTCCGCGGCCTCCGCCGCGTCGGTGGAGACGAGGACGAGGAGGACGTTCACGCGGGCCTTGGCGGCGGGGTCGAGCTGCGCGAACGTCGCGTCGTCCCTGCCCGCCACGAGGCGCGCGAGGGCGTCGCGCGCCGCGGCCTGGCCGCCAACCAGCGTCACGCCGCCGGGCAGCTCCAAGGCGCCGCCGGGGGCGAGGCCGTCGCTCGCCGCGCCGGAGGCGAGGGCCTTCATGCCCTTCGCGAAGACGCCTTCCAGAACGGCCCGCGTGCCGTCGGCGAGCCTGCGGTTGACGAACCCGGCGAAGTCCCTGAGCGGCAGCTGGGAGAAGGCGTCCTTGAGCGGCTGGAGGATGGCCGTCTTCGCGCGGCCGGCGCCGCCGCCCACGATCGTCTTCTCGCCGTCGTAGGCGATGCGGGCGGCGGGCGAGAAGCCCGTGAAGTCGAACTCTGGCCTGCGCGAGGACAGGACGGACCTCCCGCGCCGCTGGGCGCTCAGGGGCTGGTTGTTCGTCTCGCCAGGGACCAGCAGCTCGCGGCCCGCGGCCTCCTCGAGGAGCGCCACGAAGCGGGTGGTCGTCACGTGGTCCTCGTATGCCGCCGCGTTCTGCATCGCGTCGTGCGCGATGCATTCGAACGCCTTCGCGGCCTCGGGCGTCTTAAGGACGTCGCAGATGCGGTCGCGCACATCCGCGGGGAAGCGCATGACAACCAGCTTCATCATGTAGACGCCGAACGCCTCCGTGGGGCCAGAGGCGCCGCCGAAGAGCGGAGAACCGTCGTCCTCCTTGATCAGGTTCTGGAGCGTGTACTGCGAGAAGTTGTGGAACGCGGAGTATATCTCGTCGGCGGAGCTGCCGCGGTGGAGCTGGGCGAGGTCGTGGATGGGGATCTTGTCGACGTAGTCCTTGAGCTTTCCGTACAGCGAGGCCTGGACGGGCGTGCCGACGGTGTCGATGAAGTCGAACGCGGCCTTCACCCGCGGCCACACGTTCGCCGCCTCGAGGGCCGACAATTCGCTGCCGTTAACCGGCCTCGGCCCGTGGCCGTCCCGCAGATGGGTGTCGGCGTCTCGCTGTGCGTTGCGGAAGAAGTTGCAGGTGTCCTTGACGCGGCGGGCCACCTCGTCCATCGAGCGGAGGGAGTTGTCGCCGCGCATCACGAACTGCTGGAGGTGCCTTCCGACGAAATCGACGAGCTTCGGGTCCGGGCGGCGGATGCCGTCCGAGACCTCAAGGACCGCGCACATGCAGATGTCCGTGGTCTCCTTCACGAGCTTGGCCACGTCCACAACGCCGTTGTTGGCGGCGGCGGACGCCGCGGAGCCTGACAGCACGTGCAGCCTCGCGAGCTCCTTCACGGCGTCGGCGAAGTCCTCCAGGTGGTGCGGCACGCCGACGGCCGCGAGGTGCATCGCCGTGCGCTCCTCGAGGGCCTTCACGGTTCCCGCCGCCAGCCTGTCCATCTCCTGCACGATGCCCTTGATGCGCGTCGCGTCGATTGCCCGGTCGGTGCGGACCTGCTCGAGCAGGCGCGCCGCCTTAGCCTGTAGGTCCTTCGTGGCGAACCTTGGGTCGTTCAGAAACGCATTGTGGATCGCCCTGAGCGTCTCGGCGTTCTTCACGCGGGCGTCGCCCATCCCGAAGAAGCTCTTCAGGCGCTGCGACACGCTGGCGGACTGGAGTCCGTTCCCCTGCGCATCGAGAAGCATCCTGTCGGTGCCGGAAAAGTGGCGGATTGTGTTTAGAGTGATTCCCATTGCGGGCCTCCTTCGTTTTCGCTTTTCTTTTTGCCTTTTGGTTTTGCCCTGTCTACACGCCATTCGCCAAAAGGTTACACACTTCCTTTCTCTCCTTGCCGCTAATTATACCAAAATTCCGCCGTCTGCGGGAGGCAAAAACCGCGGCAATCGGTCTCTCAAATGCAGGTGGTCAATCTGCATTTGGGTGACCGGCTACGTGGAATGGGGTCGCCTAGACGCGCATGTATGGGGCGGCGGAGGGGGGCTCGAGGTCAGGCTGCTCGGGCTCGGAGGGGGCCGTCTGGCGGCAGTCGGCCAGGATGCGGCGCCAGGCGGCGACGGTGTCCGCGAAGCGGGTCAGCGCGTCTAGGGCGCGGTCGGCGTCCAGACGGGCGAGCCAGTCGTAGCGCTGGAGGTGAAGGTGTCCGTCGGACGGGTTCATTGCGACCGTTGCGCCGCCGGTCCCCTGGTAGAGGAAGTTGGCCTGCAGGGCGGACTCGAGAAGCGACTCCATTCTCTCCGCCGGCGTCGCGCCGAGGTCGGAGTGGGAGAAGAGGATGTCCCCGTCCCTGCCGCCGGCCAGCTGGAGGATCACCGGCACGCCGTCCACGTCTATGCCCACCGCGCCGTCCGCGCCGTCGAGCTCTATGCCGAGCTTTTCGCCAAGGGCCTTGACCAGTTCTGGGAATTCCATTTTCTTCTTTCGGAAGGACGCCTATTACAGGAAGTTGGGCATGGGGGGAGGCGGCAGGTTGAACGCCGCGGAGACGAGCTTGCCGAGGTCGTCGTCGCGGGAGAGAGCCGATTCGGGGATGGTCGCGGCCTCGACGTCCTCGGGCGAGGCCGCCGCATTGGTGATGGTGAAGGCCGGGGTGCCGGGCTTCTGGGCATCCTGCGCCGCGAGTCCGGCGTCCACGCCCTGCATGTCCGGAATCCCCTGGCCCAAGCCAAGGTTTCCGATGTTGCTGTTTGTCAGATTGATTTCCATGTTTTTCTCCTCCGTGTTCGGTTTCCGCTTTGTCTACACGGCGGGGTTCAGAAGGTTACACGTAAATCCGCAAGAATTTCCCTGAGCTTCTCCTTGGCTCGGAAGATGCGCACTTTCACGAGGTTTTCCGAGACGCCCGTCTTGGCGGCGATCTCGCGGATGGAGAGTTCGCCGATCTGGAACATGGTGTACGCCTCGCGCAGGATTGGAGGGAGCCTCGCGAACGCCTCGGTGAGGCGCTGGCGGAGATAGGCGGAGTCGGAGGCGGCGGGGGCGGCGGGCCCGGTGGAGGGGGCGGTCGCCTGGCCGTCGATCGCGGCGGCGGGGTCGTCCGAGTCCGAATCCCCCGGATCGCGCATCTCCGCCACGAACGTGAGGCGCGCGTTGTCCCGGGCGAGGTTCTTGCGCAGGTTCCGGGCGATGGTGAAGGCGAGGCCCGAGACCTCCGCGTCGTCGTCGCGCAGGTCGTCCTTCATCTTCCAGATCTTCAGGAACGTGCTCTGCACGAGATCGCACGCCTCCGCGTATTGGCTGCCCGTGGAGACAAGCCAGTTGGTCAGCCTCGGCGCGAGGATCTTGTATTGCTCTTCGATGTTCATGGCAAGGACATGTTGATGGAT
>CAMOHV010000201.1 GCA_946615275.1 uncultured Verrucomicrobiota bacterium
GGACGCGATGTGCCGAGGCACCCCGCCAGCGCCGCGCACGCGCCAACCGCAAACATTGTCCATACCCCTCTCATCGCCTGCCTCTTCACCTATCCACTATTCACTATCACCTGTTCCCTACCATCAGTGCCCTTCCCCAAGTCTGGTCGCAAGCCTCTCCGGGAGGCCCGCCGCGCGGATGCGCTCCTGCGCGGCGGCCACGTCATATTCGAGGCGCCTGAAGCGGATGGTCTTGGTGTTCATGTCGTAGATCACGTACGACGCGCGCGGGTCGCCGTCGCGCGGCTGCCCCACGCTGCCCACGTTTATGAAGAGCTTCTGCCCCAGCTCCACGCGGAAGTCGCAGGGCTCGTAGTGCGTGATGCTGCCCATCTTCTCGTAGATGATCGGCACGTGGGTGTGGCCGTGGAAGCAAATCTGCGTGCGCTGGTACTCAAGGCTTGAGCCGGCGTCGATGTTGTCGAAGACATACCCCCAGTGCGCGGGCATGTCGAGCGTGGCGTGGACGAGCGTGAAGCCCATCACCGGCCTGGAGAGGGGAAGGTCGTGGAGCCAGCGGATGTCTTCGGGAGTCAGCTGGTCGCGCGTCCACTGCACCACGCTGGCGGCGATGGGGTGGAAGTCCGCGAGGGACTCCTCCACGTAAGAGACGTAGTGGTCGTGGTTGCCGCGCACCACGGGGCAGTTCAGCTCGTCGCGGACGATGCGTATGCACTCGGCGGGGGCGGCGTTGTAGCCCACCACGTCGCCCACGGAGGCGAAGTCGGTCACGCCCTGGGCGCGCGCGTCATCGAGCACCGCGTTAAGCGCGTCGATGTTGGCGTGGATGTCGCCCAGTATCGCGAAGACTTTTGCCATGGTTCCCCTCTTCAGCGTTTCAGCACGACGGCGGCGGCCATCTGCAGGTCGTCCACCGTCGTGATCTTCAGGTTGGGCTGGTTGGACTCGTATATCTTTACGGGCTCGCCGATGGCCTCCACTGCGGAGGCGTCGTCGGTGACCGATGCGCCGCTCTTCGCGAGCTCGGCGTAGGCACGGCGTATGATGGACGTCTGGAACGCCTGCGGCGTCTGGACAGCCCAGAGCTTCGTGCGGTCCTCCGTGCGGGTGACGGTGGTGCCCTTCTCGACGTACTTCACTGTGTCGAATATCCTGCGCCCCACGACGCACGCGCCGGAGCGGCGGGCTACCTTCACCACCTCCGAGATGGTCTCGGGCGTGACGCACGGGCGCGCGCCGTCGTGGACGACCACGATGCGGGTGTCCGAATCCATCTCCTTCATGCCCGCGAGCACGCTGTCCTGGCGCTCCTTGCCGCCGGGGACGATGGAGCGCAGCTTGGAGATGCCGAACATGCGCGAGAGGGCCTTCGCCGCGATGAGCTGGTCTTTCCTCACCACCAGCACGATCTGGTCGACGTCCCCGCAGCGCTCGAACGCCAGAAGGCTCCAGGCGACCACCGGCTTGGGGCCCAGATTGAGAAACGCCTTGTCCGTCCCAGCGCCCATGCGCTCGGACTTCCCGGCCGCGACGATTATAGCTGTCACCATATAGTCAATATGCTCCTTGATGAATAAAGCATATTATACCATAACTGGCGTCATTTGCAAGCGTTAGGAAGAATCGATTTGACGGCGCGGACCATTTCGCCGAACTGGTCCGGCGTGAGGCTCTGGTCGCCGTCGCAGAGCGCGTGCGCCGGGTCGTCGTGCACCTCCACTATGAGACCGTCCGCACCTATGGCGGCGGCCGCGCAGGCTACGGGCTTGACGAAGCGGGCCGCCCCCGTCGCGTGGCTGGGGTCCACGATCACCGGCAGATGCGTGCGCTCGTGCAGGACCGGCACCGCCACCAAGTCTGGCGTGTTGCGCGTCTCGCGCGCGAACGTGCGTATGCCGCGCTCGCACAGGACCACGTTCGGGTTGCCGCCCTCCAGGAGGTACTCGGCGCTCATCAGGAGCTCGCCAACCGTCGCGGCGAATCCCCGCTTGAGGAGGACGGGCTTCTTCGTGTGCGCGGCCAGCTCCTTGAGAAGGTCGAAGTTCTGCATGTTCCTCGCGCCGATCTGGATCACGTCCACGTCGTTGAAGAGCTCGATGTTGTTGATGTTCATCAGCTCGGAGACGACGGGCAGCCCCGTCTCGCGCTTCGCCTCGAGAAGGTAGCGTATCCCCTCCGCGCCCAGCCCCTGGAAGGAGCGCGGCGACGTGCGCGGCTTGAACGCGCCCCCTCTCAGCAGCGTCGCGCCGGCGGCCTTCACGGCCTTCGCGATGCGGATCACCTGGTCCTCCGACTCCACGGAGCACGGCCCCGCGATGATCTGGAACTCGCCGCCGCCGAAGACGGCGCCGCCGCAGTCCACCGCCGTGGGCGCGGGATGCCCCGCGCGGTCGTAGAGGTTCATAGACTTGTCCGAGTCTCCCATGCCAAGCACCCTCCAGAAAATGCGCCCGTCAGCGCTGCCTCCAGAACATCCTGAGGCCGATGATGAAGAACACGACGTCCGGCAGCGCCGCCGCGACGAGCGGCGGGCACAGCCCCCTCTTCGCGAGTATCATGAAGCCTATCGTGATCCCGTAGAACGCGAAGAACATGCAGAGCGCCGTCACGATGCCGCGGAATACGCTCTGGCGGCCCGTCGCGATGCCGGCGGGGATCGCGAAGAGCGTGATCACCAGGCAGGCGAGCGGCGAGAACACCTTGGCCCAGATGTCGTAGCGGTAGCTGCGCACGGAGTCCGGCGCGAGCGACGGATGCGTCTCGAGGTAGCGCAGACGGTCCGAGATGGAGTAGAAGGCGCGGTCCTTGTTGACGAGCAGGAAGTCGGACGGCCGCTCGGAGAACCCCGGGAAGCTGCGCAGCGTCAGGCTGTCGAGCTGCGGCACCGGGCTCGCCGTCTCGGCGCCGGTCCTGTCGTAGTAGTAGGCCTTTGGGTTCAGGAAGAACCACTGCCCGTCGAGGTACTCCGCGCGGTCGGCAAGGACCGTCGTCTTGCGCGCGCCGCCGGGCCAGTCCTCGACCACCTTCACGTTCTCAAGCGCCGTCGCCGTGTCGTTCATCACCGCGCCCACGTTCCATGTGCGGTCGGCCTTGGCGTTGTGGTAGACGAGATCGTCCGCGTGCGTCATCTCGTCCTCCTTGAACCTGGCGTCGCGGAACTGCTTCGCCCACTGCGCGCGCCTGGGCACGTAGCACTCGTTCACCCACGCCGTGAACGCCGCCATCAGCGCGGCCACCGCGAGGAGAGGCTTCACGATCGCGAAGAACCCGATGCCGCTCGCGCGCATGGCGATGAGCTCGGAGTGGCGGCAGAAGCGCCACATGGTGTAGAGCGTGGCGAGCATGAGGCACGCCGGCGCCAGCCACTCGAAGTACGGGGCCACGTAGCCCGCGAAGTAGGAGACTATCTTGCCGAACGGGGGCTTCGCCTCCGCCATGCGGCTGAACGAGCCGAAGAGCTCGAACAGCACGTAGATGGAGAGGAAGCCCGTCAGGCAGTAGACGAGCGGGACCACGAACTCGCGCAGCACGTATCGAGTAAGTATCCGCATGTCGAAAGCGTCCGCCCGCCCGTTTGTCAGCGCGCCAGCCAGCCGCCGTCGCAGGCGTACATGAAGCCCGTCACGTAGTCGGACGCGGGCGCGGCGAGGAACACGCAAAGCCCCTTGAGGTCGTCTGGGGTGCCCCAACGCCCGGCGGGGATGCGGTCGAGGATCGCCTTGTTGCGCTTCTTGTCGGCGCGGATGGGGGCGGTGTTGGCCGTCGCGATGTATCCGGGGGCGATGGCGTTCACGCAGATTCCGTACTTGGAGAGCTCGTTCGCCATGAGCATGGTGAGCGACTTGATGCCGCCCTTCGCGGCCGCGTAGCCGGGGATGAGGATGCCGCCCTGGAAGGAGAGCATGGAGCCGATGTTGATGATCTTGCCCCCATGGCCCTGCTTCACCATCTGCGCGGCGGCGGCCTGCGAGAGGAAGAACGGCGTGGAGAGGTTCACGGCTATGACGTCGTTCCAGTTCTTCGCGCTGTGCTCGAGGAACGGCTCGCGGCGGATGATGCCGGCGTTGTTGACGAGGATGTCCAAGCGCCCAAGCTCCTTCACGACCTTCGCGACGATCTTGGGGGCGGCCTTCTCGCCCTTGGAGAGGTCGGCCTTGACGCACACCACGCGCCGGCCGAGGGCCTTGACCTTGTCGGCCGTCTCCGCCATGTCTATCACGTCCACTATCGCGATGTCGGCGCCCGCCTCCGCGAGCCCGAGGGCGTACGCCTGGCCGATGCCGCGGCCAGCGCCGGTGACGATCGCCACCTTGCCGTCTAGCTTGAATTGATCGAGTATCATCTCTGGTTCTTCCTTTCGATGGCGAACATTATACCATATTTT
>CAMOHV010000202.1 GCA_946615275.1 uncultured Verrucomicrobiota bacterium
ACAAGCCGCGCCAGGACCGTCCGCACTGCCACTGCGCGCGCGTGACGCCCGACGGGAAGTACGTCTGCATAGTCGATCTCGGCACGGACCGCGTGAAGATCTACTCGGCGGCGGACGGCTCGTTCGTCCGCGACCTGATCACCACGCCCGCCGGCGCGGGGCCGCGCCACATCGTCTTCCACCCCAACGGCCGCCTCGCCTTCATCATCTTCGAGCTTGAGAACTACGTCACGAGCTACCGCTACGAGGACGGACGCTTCACGCCTCTGCAGCAGCTGAAGCTCACGCCAGACGGCTTCGACGGCTACTCCAAGGCGTCCGCCATCAAGCTCTCCGCCGACGGCAAGGAGCTGTACTGCTCCAACCGCGGGCACGAGTCCATCGCCGTCTTCTCCGTGGACGCCGTGACAGGCGCCATCTCACGGCGCGGCGTGGTGAAGCTGGACGGCGCCTTCCCATGGGACTTCGAGGTGCTGCCCGGCGGAATATTCGCCGTGGGATTCGAGAAGGACGGCGTGGTGCGCACATACAGGTACGACGCCGGCGCGTGCACGCTTTCGCCGATCTCCGAGGTGAAGGGGATGGGCAACATGTTCTGCACATGCTTCCTCTCCGCGACGTTCGAACGCGCGGCGGAGTTGAGGCTCTCCACCGGCGGATGCGTCGGCATGCCCTTTGCCGCATGCACATTCTCCCCCAAGGCGCACATGCCTGGCTGGAAGGGCACGCATTCAGGCGTGGGAGGGTACGAGGTGGAGAAGGACGGGTCCAGGAAGTTCAAGATATTCCTAGACTCCGAGCGCAGGGAGCGCATAGACGGCGCCGTCGTGGCCGCGGCCCGCGCAGACGGGGCGATGGACGTGAAGTGCGCGTTCAGGCCAGCGGCGGACGTGCGACTGGAGCAGCTCTGCCTGTCGGCGCAGCTCAAGGTGCCCGACTACGCCGGGGGCGCGTTCACGGTGGACGGCAAGGATTTTCCCCTTCCTGTCGAGCATGGCAGGACGCATCTCTTCTCGCGCAATGTGAAGGGCATCGCGTTCCGGTCGGCATCCGGCGGGCTGGGGTTCTCGCTTGCGTTCCCCGAGCCGGTCTTCGTGGCGGTGCAGGACGACCGCGAGTGGAGAAGCGAGGCGTTCACCGTGCGCCTGATGCCCAGCGGCAAGATCGGCGGCGTGTACAAGGGGGGCGAGGCAAGGGAGCTTGCGTTCACGGTCTCCACGAAGGGAAGGTTGGCGCTCGACAACCAGGGGCCGGTGACGATCACCGCAGGCGCGGACTGGGTGCCGCTCGCCGAGGAGCCCGACGTCGTTCCCGGGTCGGCGGTGGACTTCTCGTCCATGGGATCCCGCGACGCGCCGGCTGGGAAGCATGGATGGGTGGTGGCGCGTGGCCCGCACTTCGAGTTCGAGAGGATGCCCGGCGTGCCGCAGCGCTTCTACGGGGTGAACCTCTGCTTCACGGCCAACTACCTCGACCGCCCGACGGCGCGCAGGCTCGTGCAGAGGCTGGTGCGCATGGGCTACAACGCGCTGCGCCTCCACCACTACGAGACGATTCTCACAAGGGGCACTCCCGGCGCCACGGGCCTCGACCCGGAGATGATGGACCGCCTAGACGGCTTGATGGCGGAGTGCGTGGAGGCGGGTATCTACGTGACCACGGATCTTTTCGTGTCGCGCGCCGTGCCGTGGCGCGCGATTGGCGAGGAGCGCGACGGGAACGTCCCGATGCAGGAGTTCAAGGAGCTAGTGCCAGTCCATCCTGGCGCGTACAGCAACTACCTTGCCTTCGCGCGCGCGCTCCTCGGGCACGTGAACCCCTACACCGGGCGGCGCTGGGCGGACGAGCCGGCGCTGGCCTTCCTCGCGCTTATAAACGAGGGTAACCTCGCGAACATGGGATGCGGCGTGTTCGAAAGGACGCCGCAGTGGCGGGATGCGTGGAGGAAGTGGCTTGCCGCGAAGAAGGCGTCCGATCCGTCGTACGCCGCAGTTCCGGAGGAGTTCCCGAAGAACGTCTGGGCCCGCGACCGGCACACCGCCGCGCTCTCGCTCTTCCTCGCGGAGGTGGAGGAGGGGTTCGTCCGCCGCATGAAGGCGTTCCTCAGGGACGAGATGAAGTGCCGCGCGCTCGTGACGGACATGAGCTGCTGGTACAATCCAGTCGCCTACCAGATTCCGCGCTCCAGGCTCTTCGACTACGTGGACGACCATTTCTACGTGGACCATCCCCGGTTCCTCGAGAGCTCCTGGCGCCTCCCCAGCTCCTGTCCCAACGCGAACCCCATGCGCAACGAGCAGATGGGCGCGCAGGGCGTGGTATTCCGCCGCCTTCTCGACAGGCCGTTCACAATCACGGAATACAACTACTCCGGCCCTGGGCGCTTCCGCGGCGTGGGCGGCATCGCCACCGGCGCCGCCGCCGCGCTCCAGGACTGGGGCGGCGTGTGGCGCTTTGGCTGGAGCCATACTGACCAATCGATCCGATTCCCCGAGAAGGCCCACATGGGCTACTTCGACCTGGCCGGCGATCCACTCTCCCTCGCGGCGGAGCGCGCCTCGATCTGCCTCTTCCTGCGCGGCGACCTCGCCCCGCTGAAGGAAACCTTCGCGGTGGTCATCCCCGAGAAGAGCGTCGCCGACATCTCGTTCTCGCCGCACAACGACCCCGGCTTCGCGTGGGGCACATGGTATGCGAAGCTCGGGACGTGCGTCGCCGACGCCATCCCCGCCGGCGCGCGCGGCGCGCTCTACCCTGAGATATACAAGACGCGCGGCGACGGCTTCCGCGCCGCCATGTGGCCGTCGCTCGCAAAGGGCGCGCCCCTCCCGCCCGCCGCCGGAGGCGCCGTGTCCATCGACCGGGAGAAGGGCACGTTCATCCTCTCCACGCCGCGCACGTCCGGCGGCTTCGCCGAAGGCGGGCGCATCGCCGCCGGGGCGCTGGAGGCGGAGCTGTCGCAGGCCGCGACGATCTGGGCCAGCTCGCTGGACTCGCGGCCGATCTCCGAGACCGGACGCATCCTCGTGACGCATCTCACGGACGTCCAGAACACCGGCATAAAGTACGCCGACCGCGAGCTCAAGATACTCCTTGAATGGGGCCGCACGCCTCATCTCATGCGCGCCGGCTCCGCCAAGGTGTCGCTGGCAGTGAAGCCCGGCGCCTGGAAGGTGCATGCGCTCTCGCCGGGCGGACGCCGCATCAGGGAGGTCTCGGCCAGGTTCGACGGCTCGCGGCTCTCGTTCACGGCGTCGATCGCCGCCGATCCGGCGTCGGCCACATACCTCTACGAAGTGGAGGAGGTGCGGTGATGGACGCCAAGGAGAAGTCTCGCCGCGTCCCGAAGGGACCGGCACTCACGCACCGCCCGGTGCCGCTCGCCATCATAGGCGGGGGCGCGGCGGGGCTCTTCGCAGCCGCGGCGGCCGCGTCGCGCGGGGTGGGGTGCCTCGTGTTCGAGCGCAAGGCCCGCATCGGCGCGAAGATGCTCATGACGGCCAACGGACGCTGCAACTTCACGAAGGACATCTCCCCGGAGCGGATGCTCGCGGACATCGGCGAGCCGGTGGCGTCGTTCGCGGCCCCCGCGCTGCGGCGATGCCCGCCATCGATGATCGCGGCCGGATTCAAGGCGCGCGGCCTGAGGCTCAAGCGCATGCCGGACGGACGCATCTTCCCAGCGAGCGGCAACGCCGCCGACGTCGTGCACGTCTTCGGCGACCAGCTCCGTGATTCGGAGGTGCCCATCCTTTCCAACTGCCCCGTGATCGGGGTGCAGCCGGTGAAGAACGGCTTCATCGTGGCCGCGAAATCCTTCACCGTGTGGGCGAAGAAGGTCCTAGTGGCCACCGGCGGCGCGTCGTTCCCGAAGACAGGGTCGGTGGGCGACGGGCAGGAGTTCGCGCGCAGGCTTGGGCTTGCGGTCGAACCCTTAAGGGCTGGGCTCGTGGGCTGCGAGGTGCGCGAGAGGGGGATTCTCGCGCAGGCTGGGGCTCGCTACGAGGCTGGGGCATCGGCGGTGCTTGTCGTCGACGGGCGCGACGTGTTCCGGGCGGAGGGCGAGGTCGAGATCGAGGATTGGGGCGTCTCCGGCGCGGCGGTGTACAACTGCACTCGCCACGCCGCGCGCCGGGGGATGCATTCGTTCGATCTGCGCCTTGAGACGCCGGCGGGCGCGTGGACGGCGGTGCGCCCCAGGCCGCGTCCGCTCAAGGAGGCGATCGTCACGATGGGCGGCGTGGCGCTTTCGGAGATAGACCCGGAGACGATGGAGGCGCGCCGCACGCCGGGGCTCTATTTCGCCGGCGAGGTGCTTGACATCGACGGCCCCACCGGCGGATACAACCTAACCCTCGCCTTCGCCACC
>CAMOHV010000203.1 GCA_946615275.1 uncultured Verrucomicrobiota bacterium
GCACATCGGTCTTGATCTCATCTCGTCCGCCAACGCGCATGAAGCGCCCTCCCTCCAGGACCCGCAGCAGGACGCCCTGCGCCTCCAGCGGAAGCTCGCCGATCTCGTCGAGAAAGAGCGTCCCGCCGTCCGCAAGCTCGAAGAGCCCCGGCTCCCGACGGTCCGCGCTCGTGAACGCGCCCTTCTCGTGCCCGAAGAAACGGTTCTCCAGGAGATTCGGCGCCACGCTGGCGCAGTTGAAGGCGTAGAAAGGCTCGTTCCTGCGCGGGGACTTCGTGTGTATCTGCAACGCGACGGTCTCCTTGCCGGTTCCGCTCTCGCCCAGGATCAGCACACGCGCCTCCGGATGCGCAGCCACCCTGTCTATCTCGGCGCGCAGCGCCTTCATCTTCGGCCCCTTGCCCACCAGCTCGCGGCTTCCGTATCGGCGGTAATGCGCGACAAGATGCTTCATCTCGCCGCTCCACGCCTCCTCCGCCACTCCGTTCGCAAGATACCTTATCGCCGTCGAATACGGCTTCCAGTCCTGATACGAGCGGTATGCGAACATCGCGGCAGACAGCAGCTCGTGGTACGGCGGCACGCACGCCGGCGCCTTCGCGCCTTCGTTCGCATACGGGGCGAACCGAGACACGTCCGTCCCGAACGCCATGCCAACCGCCTTCACGAGCGATCCGTTGAACGGCCCGTCCGTGCGCTCCACCACCTTCATGTGCGGAGCGAGGCACCTCCTCTGCGACTCGCTCATGGGGATTCCGCTGATCCACACCACCTTCGTCCGGCCCTTCAGGCCCGCAAGCGCACGCGCGAGGCGCATTTCGTCCCCGGCGAGACTCAGCCCTACAAGGACGATGTACTTCCATTCGGCCGCCTCGCCCTCCATGAACTCCGGCAGCCGCCGCTTGCTCATGCCCATGGCCTCGGCGTCGCCGCCAAGCGCCTCAAGCGCGGCGGCAGCCGCGGCGGCATACTCTTTCCATCCCCATCCTGTAAGGACCAGCGTCTTTTTCATGCGTCAATTATACCAAATCAGCGCGCGGATTACAGCACCAATCTTCCCTCTGCCGCCAGGCGAACCTTCTTCTCTAGCGTAAGCGAGTAGCGGAAGTTCTCCTTGTCGCGCCGCACGGCGCGCCAGCATATCCCATGGCCGCCGTTGAGGGCCCTCGAAAGAAGCGCCTCAAGCCTCCCTATCGACGCGATGCCGCCGCCCAACGCAGAGCGGAACCTCCGTTCGCCCGGCAGGACGCCGCGCACGCACGCCGCAGTGAACAGATGGCAGTTGACCTGCGCGAGATCATAGCCGGTCCGCGACAGACCCTCTTCTACGGCTTCGCGCGCCGTCGCCAACGCCCTGGCGCTGGCCAACGGACGCCGCGACCGCTCGTCGCACGCGGCGAAGATGCGCGTCCCGCTCCTAATCGGCAAGACGTACCCCGGCCCCCCGTTGACAAATCGCGTCAACGACACAGCCTTCACATGCCCGTCGCCATTCAACTCGGCCACACGGTTGCCGCCGAGATAGACGCCCGTGTGCTCGAATACGAACGCCAGCGACACCAACAGCGGCGTCCCCGCGGGCGGCGGCGCAATCAGGCGATGCGCCTGCGCATTCCGCCGCCCGCGCGAGGATGTGCTTTCAACAAGCACGTCTGGAATTCCTCCCAATATCTGCATCAAATCAACCATCCTCACTCCTCGTCGTTGTCCTCATCGTCATCGTCGTCCTCATCGTCGTCGTCCTCGTCGTCCTCGTCGTCGTCATCGTCCTCCTCGTCATCGTCATCGTCCTCGTCGTCCTCGTCGTCGTCATCATCGTCGTCGTCCTCGTCCTCATCGTCCTCATCGTCCTCGTCGTCCTCATCGTCATTGATCTCGTAGTCATCGTCATCATCCCAATCATCGTCCACCGCCGTCTTGAAGGACTCCGCCATCACGCCAAGAACTCCGCCCAGCAGGGCCCCCGCGACACCGCCCAAGAGTGCGCCGGCAACGCCGCCGACAACCGGATCGGAATCGTCGCCATCCTCGTGCGCCACCTTCTTGTGCGCACCACTTTTGTGATGTTTCTTCCTGGGCTTTTCATCTTCGAGTTCCTCATCAGGTTTGCCATGCCCAAAGAGGCGCGAAAGGCTCATGGGCTCCACCTCGATGGCCTTGTTCTTCTTGTTCTTGCCTTTGTTCTTCATTTTCATTTTCATTTCTCTCTTTCTTGTTGTTTTTGTCTATTGCGGTTGACTCCGCAAATCGTTCAAGGCCCTGTCCTCAGCAACAGCCTCCACTTGTGCCCGCACTTTCCGCATTTCATCTCCATGTAGATCGGCCCATCGACCACAATCCTGGATCGCCTGATGTGCGATGCCACCTCGCTGCCCCCACAGACAGGACAGCGGTCCACGGATGGAAACACGCGCCCAAAGAGAACACGCGCCAGCTTTTCTAAGATTGCCATCTTTCCCATTCTCCTATGACCGTCGTTTCCCATCGCCGGCCTCTCCGCCGGGGAAGTGCATGCTCCGCATGAGAGCGGGCAAGAATCCAAAGAGCCCCTCGCGGATTTCCTCTACGGTCGCATACCCTCCCTCTTCCTTTCCCATAGGCGGCTTTCGATGTTCCACCAACCTGCCTTCGGGTATAGACTCGCAGAATTGTCGCGCCCGCTCTTTTCTTATTTTAGCATTCATCTCATCATTGCCTTTCCATTGACTTGGATTGCGCTTCACTCTTCAACCTCAACTTCGTCGTCTTCAACCCGCTGCAATCCCTTCCATCTGCGATAGGCGTTCAAATCCACCTTCGAAAGCTGAAAGACGAATGCCAGCATGGCCGCGTCGTCGACAAGCCCCGCCATCGGAACCCAGTCCGGGATCAGGTCGAGAGGCGAGACAAGGTATATGAGCGCCCCCGCAAGCGACACGATCATGCGCGTCGGGACCTTGTCGTAGGAACCGTTGAACCAGTCGCGGATCAGCGCGAAAGACGTCTTGATGTCGTCCCAGTACTGCGACAGGAATCCCGCCTTCTCCACGATGGTTTTCGCCTTGCCCTCCTTGCCGAGGACGTCGGCGATGTCGCCGCGCCTCACCTTCTTGGCGCGCTTTCCGAGTTCGGATTCTGCGTCGATGGTCATTTCACGCCTCGCTTTCCTTTTTCTTCGCCTTGCCGCGCCTGGCTTCCAGCGCATCGACCTTGGCGATCATCTCGTCACAGCGCTTGATGGTTTCCTCCGTCGAGTCATACATCTCGCGCAGCCAGTCGTCCAACTCCAACAACTTCGTACCGGATTCGCGGATGACCTTCTTCATTTCGGGCGGAAGGTCGTCTCGCGCCAACGCCTCTTCCATGGCCGCCTTCAGCTGGGCGCTGTCGGCAGCCATTTCCGCCTCCATCTCCCGGCGCTCCGCCCGCCAGCCTTCGAGTGTAATATCATCGGCGCCTTTGGCCTGCTCGGTACCTTTCTTTATCTTCTTCATCTTGTCGTTGCCTTTCTATTGAATTGCCAGCGATGAACTCGCGGCATCCTCAATAAGCATAATGCGTGCCAAAGCAGGCACCCCCCAGAAAATCAAGCGGTTCGGGCAATCCCCTTGCCCGAACCGATCAACCTCTGACCATTCCACTGGTCAATCTCTGCATCACCCGCCAATCTCGGAACGACGGGCACGTTGCGCCCCTGGGCCAATATCGCCGCGCCGGGCACGTTGCGCCCCTGGGCCAATATCGGTGCGGCGGGCTTTAGCCCGCAACGTTACGTCCCGCGCCCAAGCGCTTTGAGCATTGAGGCGAGCATGCCGTTGGGGGAGATGTCGCCCGCCCATATCTCGCTCGCGTGGCGCAGCACATACTCGTTGCACCATGTCGCGACCTTCTTGTTGAGGCGCGAATCCGGCGGCTGTGGGGAAAGAAGCAATGCTCGCCCCTCGCGGCAAGCGGCCAGCAATTCGGGCGGCAGGTCGTTTTCGCGCGGGATGCCCTGCGGGATCACCTGGATTATGCGCCGCCCCTTGGCGAGCGCGCGGCGCAGCGCCTCGCGCTCCTGAGCGCTCGTGAAGGTGGATATTATGGCGGGATTGGGGGCTGAAGCCCCCCGCACCGATATGGTGCCGCCCGATCCTTCCCCCACATCGCTGCGGCGGGCAATATCGGAGCGGCGGGCTTCAGCCCGCTCCCCCGCCAATATCGCCGCGCCGGATTCACCGCGCCCCTGGGCCAATATCGCCGCGCCGGGCACGTTGCGCCCATGAGCCAATATCGCCGCGGCGGGCTCGCTGCGCCCCTGGGCCAATATCGGTGCGGCGGGCTCGCTGCGCCCCTGGGCCAATATCGGTGCGGCGGGCTCGTTGCGCCCTTGGGCCAATATCGGTGCGG
>CAMOHV010000204.1 GCA_946615275.1 uncultured Verrucomicrobiota bacterium
TATTGTCCTATCCTCCTACTCGTCCTAGAATCGCCCCCTAGGGGAATCGAAAACAATCTTAAAATGAGGAGAAGAAGATGAAGACAGCGATAGTTGGCGCCGCTGGGCGCATGGGGCAGATGCTCGTGAGGCTTGGCGAGGCCGACCCCGAGATCGAGATCTGCGCGAAGGTGGACGTAGCGGATGGCTGCGACAAGACGTGGCCGCCCGGCACCGAGGCCGTGATAGACTTCTCGTTCCACACGGCCGTGCCCGCGAACGTGGAGAAGGCCGCCGCCGAGGGCGTCGCGTACGTGATCGGCACCACGGGCCTCTCGCCCGAGGAGCAGGCGCGCGTGGACGCCTGCAAGGCGAAGATACCGGTGGTGCAGGCGGCGAACTACTCACTGGGCGTGAACCTTCTTCTTGAGCTCGTGAAGAAGGCGGCCGCCGTCCTGGGCCCGGCGTATGACATCGAGATAGCGGAGATGCACCATCGCCACAAGAAGGATGCTCCGAGCGGCACCGCGCTGATGCTCGCGAACGCGGCGGCGGACGGAAGGGGCGTGGCGCTCAAGGACGTGGCCGTGTACGGGCGCGAGGGCATTACGGGCGAGCGCCCGGAGGGCGAGATAGCGATACACGCGCTGCGCGGCGGATCCGTGGTGGGCGACCACACGGTGATGTTCGCGGGAGACGTCGAGCGCGTGGAGATCACGCACCGCGCGCAGAGCCGCGAGGCGTTCGCCGCCGGCGCGATCAAGGCGGCGAAGTGGGCGGCCGGGCGCGCGCCCGGGGCATACGACATGCGGGACGTGCTGGGGTTCTGACGGCAGGGGCGCAAAGCTTGAAGATCTCGCTCATAACGCCCTGCTACAACAGCGTCCGCACCCTGCCGACGGCGCTCGAGAGCGTCCGCGCGCAGAAGGGCGTGGACGTGGAGTACATCGTCATGGACGGCGGCTCCACGGACGGCACGGCCGAGATGGTGGCGGAATTCGCGAAGACCTTCCCCTGCAGATGGCTGAGCGAGCGCGACCGCGGAATGTACGACGCCATCAACAAGGGCATCGCCCTCGCGACGGGCGACGTTGTGGGCACGTTGAACGCGGACGACATGCTGGAGGGGGACGACGCGCTCGCGCGCGTGGCGGCGGCGTTCGTGGACGGCGTGGACGCCGTGTACGCGGACGTGCGTTTCGTGAAGGACGACCTCGAGACGACAGTCCGCCACTACGGCGCGCGCCGCTGGCGCCCCTGGATGCTCAGATGGGGCAAGATGCCGCCGCATCCGAGCGTGTATCTCCGGCGCGGGCTCTTCGAGAGGCTGGGGCCGTACAAGCTGGACTACGAGATCGCCGCCGACTACGAGCTGCTTGTCCGCTACCTGCGCAGGGGGCGCGTGCCGGCGCGCTACATCGACGCGACGTTGGTGAAGATGCGCATGGGCGGGAAGTCCACGCGCGGCTGGCGCAGCAACCTGAAGCTCAACCAGGAGATCGTTAGGGGCAACAGGGAGAACGGCTACTTCTGCTGTCTGCCGATGCTCATGCCCAAATACGCTTTCAAGATATTCGAGTTTATCCTGCCGCGCCTCGGCCTGGAGCGGGGCGGCGGCGGAAAGGAGAGGAGATGATAGGCTTCGACATAGAGGGCTTCGTGCGGCGGCGCGTGACGAAGCGACCGGAGTCGCTGCTCGCGGAGGACTTCGCGCGCTTCGGCGGCGAGCTGCGGGCGCGTCTGGACGGAAGGCGCGTCCTTGTTGTGGGCGGCGCCGGGACGATCGGCTCCAATTACGTGAAGGCGGCGCTAAGGTGGGCGAGGCCCGCGGCGATGCATGTTGTGGACATCGACGAGAACAGCCTCACGGAGCTCACGCGCGACCTGCGCGCGGGCGGGATCGACATCCCCGCAGAGTACGTGACGGAGCCGCTGGACCTTGGAAGCAGGCTCTTCGAGAAGTACTTCCGCGCAATGGGGCCGTTCGACGTGGTGGCGAACTTCGCCGCCAGGAAGCACGTCCGCGCCGAGCGCGACGTCCACTCCATAGAGGCCATGTGCGAGACGAACGTCTTCATGGCGAAGAGGCTCCTGGACCTACTCGTGGAGAGGCCGCCGGAGCGCTTCTTCTGCGTCTCCACCGACAAGGCGGCCAACCCTGTGAACGTCATGGGCGCGACGAAGAAGCTCATGGAGGAGACGGTGATGGCGTACGCGGACAGGGTGCCGGCCGTTACGGCGCGCTTCGCGAACGTGGCCTTCTCCAACGGGAGCCTGCCGCTCGGATGGCTGAACCGCATCGCGAAGCGCCAGCCGCTGAGCTGCCCCCTGGGGATAAGGCGCTTCTTCGTGAGCCCCGTGGAGAGCGGCGAGCTGTGCCTCTTCGCGAGCGCAATGGGCGGGCCGGGCGACGTGTTCTACCCGAAGCTCGATCCGGAGCGCGACATGATCCCGTTCTCGGACGTGGTGAAGGACATGCTCGCGGACATGGGCTTGGGCTGCCGCCCGTGCTCGTCGTCCGCCGAGGCGAAGGCCGCGATGGCCGATCTGTCCGGGGGCTGGCCATGCGAGTTCTTCGGGTCGGACACCGACGGCGAGAAACCCTTCGAGGAGTTCTACACGTCCTCCGACGAGAAGGACGAGGCGACGTACGCGAACCTCGGCGTCGTGAAGAACGCGAAGCGCCGTCCTCCCGCCGAGGTGGAGTCCATCTTCGCGGCGCTCAGGGCCGTCTTCGATTCGCCGGGCGCCTCGAAGGAGCGCGTCGTCGCGGCCCTCGCGGAGTATCTGCCCGACTTCCACCACGCCTCCACCGGCAAGTCCCTCGACGGGAGGATGTGAAATGACGCGACTTCTCGACATCTTGGCCTCCTTCCTCATGATGGCTTTTCTCTTCCCGTTCATGCTGCCGATAATGATAGGCCTTCTCCTCACGGGCGAGCATGACGTATTCTACCGCCAGGAGCGCATCGGGAAGGGCGGGCGGCCATTCCGCCTCTTCAAGTTCGCGACGATGCTCCGCAACAGCCCCAACATGGCTGGTGGCTGCGTCACGGCGAAGAACGACCCGCGCATCCTCCCGATGGGAGGGTTCCTCAGGAAGACAAAGATCAACGAGCTGCCGCAGCTCCTGAACATCTTCCTGGGGGACATGAGCTTCGTGGGGCCGCGCCCGCAGACGAAGAGCCACTTCGAGCTCTACACGCCGGACGTGCAGTCCGCCATATCATCCGTCCGCCCCGGCCTGAGCGGGATGGGGAGCCTGGTCTTCCGCGACGAGGAGACGCTCCTCGAGGGCGTGGACGACCGGATGCGCTGGCACCACGAGGTGTTCGCCCCGTACAAGGGCGAGCTTGAGCTGTGGTACAGCCGCCACCAGAGCATGTTCGTGTACTTCGCGATCATCTTCATGACCATGTGGTCCGTGCTATGCCCCTCCACGCGGATATACCGCAAGGTGTTCAAGGATCTGCCGCCGGTGCCTGAGGCGCTGAAGGGGATGCTTGGATGAGCGCGGCGGCACCAGCGAGGATCCTCGTGACGGGCGCCTACGGCTTCGTGGGCACGAACCTCTGCCGCCATCTCGCCTCGCGCGGGATTGAGTGCGACGCGCTCGACCTGGCGAAGGGTGGAGCGCCGTATACGCGCTTCTTTTCGTGGGACGAGCTTGACGCCATAGACTTCGCCCGGTACGCGGCGGTGGTGCATCTCGTGGGCAAGGCGCACGACCTCAAGAAGGTCGCCGACGAGAAGAGCTACTTCGACGTGAACGTGGGCCTCCTGAAGAAGGTGTTCGATCGCGCCGAGGGCCGCACGCCGCGCTTCATATACTTCTCGTCGTCCAAGGCCGCCGCGCCGGACACCGCGTACGGCCGCAGCAAGCTCGCCGCCGAGGAATGGCTCGCCGGGCGCGCGATCGTCCTCAGGCCCGCAATGATCCACGGCCCCGGGAACAAGGGCAACCTCAACCTCCTCTTCGCCTTCGCGAGGCGCGGCCTCCCCTGGCCGCTCGCGGCGTTCGAGAACAAGCGCAGCTTCGCGAGCGTGGGGAACGTGTGCGCGGCGGTGGAGGCGCTGGCCGCGCGCGGCGAGAGGGGCGTCTATCCGATCGCGGACGACGAGCCCGTCTCGACCAACCGGCTCATCGAGCTCATCGCCGAGGCGTGCGGACGCAAGGCGCGCCTGTGGCGCGTCCCCAAGGGCATCATGCGCCTCGCCGCCCGCGTCGGCGACGTCCTCCGCCTTCCGCTCGACACCGAGCGCCTCGGCAAGCTCACCGAGGACAGCGTCATAGACAACTCCGCCCTGAAGCAGGCCCTCGGCTGGGACCGGATGCCGGTCGCCGCCGAGGACGGCCTGAGGCGCACGCTCGCCTCGTTC
>CAMOHV010000205.1 GCA_946615275.1 uncultured Verrucomicrobiota bacterium
TGCAGCGACGCCACGCTGGGAGGCTCGGCGAACGCGGCGGCCGCTGCCGCCATCGCGGCCGCGAGAATTGTCCCACATACCATTCTAATCTTCATAGTGCCACTTCTTTCTTTTCATTTTTAATTTCTCAATTCTCAATTCCCAAGAAGCACCTGCACCCAGCGGTGCGGGGCGCCAACCGACTTCTCGCCGGTGAACGACAGCCCGCCCTTCACGCGCTCCATGTCGGGCGCGGCGGGATTGTCAGCGTTGAACACGTCCAAGCCCATCGACACCACCGCCCCGGATTTCACCACCCCCGGGAATATCCTGCGCTTGGGGATGTGCACCATGTACGCATATCCGCCGGCAGACTTCTCGAACTTCGGCTCCACGCCCGGAATGAGGCAGTTCCCGTGTTCGCGGGTGTTGGCCGTTATCTGCCTGTCCGCGACGCTGTTCGCCCAGAGAAGCGCGCCCTTGCCGTCGGACGACGGAAACACCGCGTATGCGTAGTCGTCCTGCCCCGGCGCATCGGCCACGGAGGAATGGCCGTCGCCCCAGCCGTCGAACCCGATCTGCAGAGAGTCGTTGTTGTTCCGCCTTGACCGCGCCGCGAACTCCTCGTGCACGAACTTGGCGTCCTTCACCTCAACGCGCAGGAAAAGCCCCTTGTCGTTCCAGGCGAGCTGCGCCGATCCGCCGTAGCCATTCGGGACGTCGCCCCACGGCGCAAGCGGCAGCTTCGGGCGCTTCGCCCAGTCCACCTTGGATGGATCCTCGCCGCCGTACTGCGTCTTGCGCGCCACCACGACGCGGAACGAAAGGTCGCAGCTGACGTTCCCGCCCGCCTGCGAGACGAACTCCCCTGGCATCTTCGCCACAAAGAGCCCAGAGTCGGACACCTCCGCCCCGAGCGGAATCTTGAAGGTCGTATCGCCCTTCTCGGCGACGGCGGCCCTTCTGCCGTTCAGCGTGCCCTCGATGCCGCGGCCGAGCAGGCTGCGCGCCCGCAAGGACGCGGTGCGCTCGTCCACAAGGTTCGCGAAGAACTCGGCGCACGGCCCGGCTCCACCCGATATGACGCGCGCCTTGCCGAGCGCCGCGATGAACGCCTTCTCGCTTCCGGGCCTGCCGCGCAGGAAGAGCGGGAACGGAGAGAGCGGGAAGGCGAAGGCGCCGCCGGACGGAATCGCGCAGGGATTGTTCATCATGTCCGTGGCCCGCTCAAGGAGTCCGCCCATCTCGACCTCGGCCATCGGGGGCGCCTTGCGGCCGGAATCGACCGCTGGGTCGCAGCCCCAGACGGCCGCCACCGGCCGGCCGAAGCCGTCGTCGAAAACATACGCGCGCATGTTCGGCGCGAACCTGACGTCCGCCAGGAACGACTTCGCATGCCCCAGCTGGTGCCCGATCACGTTCGGCACGAGCTGCGCCGCGCGCGGCGTAAGGCGGTCCAGCTCCAGCGCAAAGTTGCTGGCCTTCATCGCGGCGCAGGCAGTGCGGACGTTGTGCTTGAGCGCGATTATCCAGCTTCGAGCGTACCACGAGGCCGAGACCTTCTCGGTCCAGCCTATGTCGTAGGAGATGGCGCCGTTCGGCCATGTGACGGGAACGGCGCCCCAGCTCGCCGAGATCGTGCCCCACTGCGGAATCTGGTACGGGCCCCAGTGCATGCCCTCGGGGATGTCGAACGGCACGTCGCCGTACCCGATCCGCTTCAGGATGCCCATCATGGCCGTAAGGTCGGCGTCGAGGTCCGGCGACTCGGGGCGGTTCCTGTAGCTGTGGCAGGAGACCTTGTCGAACTTCCATCCGATGGCCTTCGCCGCCGTGAGTATTCCCTCGATCTCGGCTATACCCTGGCCGGGATTCAGGTTCCACGGGTCGTCGCCGGCGTAGGGCTTCTCGGGGCAGACGCTCTTCACGCCCTCGCCGAACGCCTTCAATATCTTCGCGAAGTTCATGTATGCGTTCGTGGGGTTGCCGTCCGGGCTCCAGTACTCGGTGGAGTATGTGCCGAAGAACTCGGAGCCGAACTGCCAGTGCCCGACGAACGGATACTCTCGCGCGAGCCTTGCGCCGCCGGTGCGCACCTTCGCGAGGTACTTCTCGGTGGGGACGTTGTCCGGGCAGTCCGGGTCCAGCACGGGGTCCGTGAAGAGGACGTCGCTTTGGGAGGCCTCGTCGCGGAGATGCGCCCTGCGGGACTTGCGCAGACGGTAGCACCAGCGCTTCACGCCGTCCTTGTCCACATAGCGGGTGGGGACGTGCGTAGCGCCTATGCGTATACCGTTCGCCGCGTAGAGCTCGTACGCTTCGCGGTCGCAGGAATGGGAGTCCGCCTTGGAGCCTATCCCCACCTTGCGCCAGCGGTCGAGCACGTGGCGGATGTTCTCATTGCGCGCGACCACTTCATAGTCGTCCGCGCAGAGGAAACGGCGCGGATGGTCGTTGTGCAGGAAGTCGCACACCGCGAAGCGGTCGAACTCCTTGGCGGAGATTCCGCCGGGGAGCGTGTAGTCGGTCTCCACGGCGAAGACGCCCGTTCCGAGGTCGGCGGAGTCGAAGTCCGGCGCGATCTCGGCGCGTCCGTCCGGCCCCGCGGCGAACTGGAATGTGCGGTCGAAGCGCTTGCGCCCGAAGAAGTCGCGCACCCTCACCCGCGCCGTCCCCTTGGCGCCGGGCGCCGTGGAGACGGCGAGCTTCGCGGAGATCGGGGTGCCTGCCTGGACGAAGTCCTCGGGGGAGGACGTGACGAGCTCCGCCTCGGCCGGAGGTGGCGCGAACTCCGTCGCAGCCTCGCCCTTCTCGAACTGGACGGCGTCCACCCACACCGCCCCGCCCGGCGGATCCGAATTGGAGTTGGCGCTAAGATGTATCGCCACTGGCATCGACACCGGGATGTCGAGTGTGAGCGAGTGGCGCTTCCATTCCGCGCCCGGCCACACCGTGATCCTTCCGCCGTTCACGCATGCGTAGCTGGAGCCGGTCGAGAAGTTCGCTATCCACGCCGAGAGGCGCAGCTTCCCCGGCCGGTCGCCCTTCGCATAGAAGCTGAGCGTGTATTTCCCGGCCTCGGCCACCACGGGATGGAGGATGGCGCCGCCCGTCGTCTCCAGGTTCCTGTAGTCGCGCCCGCCCTTCGCCCACGCAAGTATCTTGAGCGCCCTGGCCCCGTGCAGCCGCTGCGAGCGGTCTGCGGTCCATATCGGAAGATCCCACTTCTCGGGATGGTACTCGTACCCGACGTCGCCGGACTGGTACAGGCCTAGCAGACCGCGCTCGAAGGACGGGTTCACGAGCATGTTGCGCGTCCCGGATCGTGGCATCCTTAGGTGCTCCACCGCCTCGAAGTCCACTCCTCCGCGGACGTTCTCGCCGACCGTCTCCGCCATGCCGCTGCGGATGTCGAGATACACCCTGTATCCGCGGCGCCGCCCCTCGACCTTCTCCATGATGCGGAAATTCGCTCCGCCCGCCAGGTTGAACATCACCGCCGAACCGCCCGTCTCCGCCTCGCGCGCGAAGAGGCGGAAGCGCCGCGCGGCATGGTCGTCCATGAAGGAGCATTCGATCTCCCCGTCCGCGCCGGCCTTCCAGTGGCGGCTCGACCTGTCGGGGGCGGACGCGAACCTCTCGGCCTTGCCGGAGACTGTATACGAGCGGCCTCCCGCGGTCGCATACGGGAACATCAGGCTGGCGCCGATCGGGCGCAGGGAGAAGTTGTCGTTCTCGGGGTCCGTCCACACGACCTCGATCATGACGATGCCGTCTGGCATCAGCTCCACGCGCTGGCGGAAGGCCCCCTTCCACTCGTAGTCCTCGATCCGGAACGGCCTTTCGTGGATCAGCGCGTTCCCCTCGCGGCGCATCTTGCCGCCGCCCTCCAGGAAGCGATACGACGGGGTTGGCCAGTACGTCTTGCCCGTGGCCTTTGAATGCGCCCGGCAGCTGTAGCCCATGGTGAACAGCTTCACGCCGCTCTCGGTGAGCGTCATCGTGGAGTTGAGCTGCATGGAGAGCCGCTTCGAGCCGGAGACAATGTCATTGCCGTCCCAGCGCGGCTTGAACTCCACGGTGCCGCCGGACGACCTGTCCTCGGGCGGCGGCAGTCCCGGCGCGGGGGGCGGCAACGGCAGCGCGGCAGCCATCGCAGTGGCTATCGCGAATGTTGAGAGCGTCATGCATCTTCCTCCATCGCGAACTTCATCGAACAAGCATTCTTCATGTCGCGTAGTTTTTCTTGGCGCGCGCCATCGCAGAAAATGCCGGCGCGCGCAATCCACAATTTTCCTCGCGAGTATGATAACATCGGCAAAATGTTTTTACAACCCCAAAAGAGAAATATTCGCAATGCGTCGCTCAAG
>CAMOHV010000206.1 GCA_946615275.1 uncultured Verrucomicrobiota bacterium
GCCGCGACGGTCTCCGGCACGAGCACGGTGTCCTCGCCGTACGTCTGCGCATCGAATGTGTTGACGACGGCGACATCCGCCATGGCCGAGAAAGCCATGATGAAAATCGTAAGCATTGTGTTTTTTTTCATTTACAACGTCCTTTCTCCGGCGGCGCCAGCCCCTGCGCGCGACCTGTCACCAATTTGACATGTGGGTATAATATCATAATCACGCCGTTTTCCGCAAGTCAAAAGCGCAGTTTCTGCTATAATATTCGCCAAGGAGCAAAGAATGAGCGAAGATGATTCCATCAGGCCAAACGGCATGGCGCTGGTTCCGTTCGCCGTGTTCGCGGCGTTCTATGTAGGGCTGTCCCTGCTCGCTGGACACCTCGGCTTCGAGATGCCCTGGTACAAAGTCTCGATGCCGGTTGCGTTCCTTGTGGCGTCGGCGGCGTCGCTCCTCATTGGGCGCCGCCGCCTCGACGACAAAGTGGAGGCCTACGCGCGTGGCATGGGCGAGCCGAACATCATGATCATGTGCCTGATCTTCATCCTCGCGGGCGCGTTCGCCACGATCGCCAAGGGCTCCGGCGCCGTGGACGCAGCTGTCACCATCGCACGTGCATGCATCCCCGCGAAACTGATGGTCGCCGGCGTCTTTCTGGTCTCATGCCTGATTTCGCTCGCGATTGGCACCTCCTGCGGCACCATCGCCGCCGTCACCCCCATCGCCCTCGGCTTCGCCGGACCGCTCCAGCTCAACCCCGCCCTTCTCATGGGCGCCGTGATCGGCGGCTCGATGTTCGGCGACAATCTATCGATGATCTCCGACACAACCATCGCCGCCACCCGCACTCAGGGCGTGCGCATGAAGGACAAGTTCCTCGCGAACAGCATCATCGCCTCCCCTGCCGCGCTCGTCGCGCTCTTCCTCTACGCCGCCAGCGGCTCCGCGGCAGGCCAGGTGGACACGCCAGATGTCGCTTGGCAGCACTTCGTCCTGATCCTCCCGTACGTTCTAGTGCTGGCCCTCGCGCTCATTGGCTTCAACGTGATGGCGCTTCTCTTCTCCGGAACCGTCCTCTCGGCCGTCATCGGCATCATCCTCGGCAAGTTCGCCTTCTTCGACGCTTTGGATCTTCTCGGCAAGGGAACGCTTGGCATGGGCGAGACGCTTATAGTCGCAATACTCGCCGGGGGGCTCTTCAAGTCGGTGCAGGCGAACGGAGGAGTCAAATGGATAACCGACAAGATATCGAACGTCATCAGGGGGCCGCGCACATGCGAACTTGGCGTCTTCTTCCTCGTCGCCGCCGTGAACTGCTTCACGGCGAACAACACGGTCGCCATCGTCATCGCCGGCCCCATCGCGAAGGAGTGCGCAAAGAAGTTCAAGGCCGAGCCAGTGCGTGTGGCATCGGTCATCGACACCGCCTCGTGCGTGGTGCAGGGCATCATACCATACGGCGCGCAGATTCTCATCGCAATGGGCGTCGCCAAGGGGCTTGACATGACGGTGGATTCGTTCGCTCTCCTCAAATGCCTCTACTACCAGCCGATCCTCGCGCTTGCGGTCTTCACGGCCATGATCTTCTCCAACCGTGGCAGACCATCTGTCGCTTGGGGGGCGGATCGGACACCGGCACGGCGCCGGGGATGACGCCTTCACTTCCTCAGCCGCTTGAACTGCTCCACCTGCTCGGGGGAGAAGAGGCCGGAGGGCATGGCATGGCCCATGTCAAAGGTGACGGCGCCGCCGTGCTCGCGGGCGGCTGAGAGCCACGGGAGCCATTTCTCGTCGGGATGGCGGCAGTTCGTCCCACCCCAGCGATCGCCCATGAACGTGAGCACCTGCCACTGCAGCATGTCCTCGTTGCGGGAGTCGGCGCACACCACGTCAAGAGGCTCGTTCTCCTCGCCGGCCATGTAGTCGCTCCCGAGGGGCAGCGTGCGCCTGCGCACGCCGCCGTTGAACGCCACCACGGCGCCGCCGTTGCCGGCCTTGGCCGCAATGGCGTAGATGCGCGCCACGCCCTCGTCGAAGCCAAGCCATTCATACGCGCCGTCGAACCACCAGCCGGCCACGTCCTTGCCGTAGCGGCGGCTCCACACCTCGATAACCTTGGCCCAGTTCTCCACGCCCTCCGGCGTGAGCCTGCGGTCGCCGTACTTCGCGGATTCGCCGAAGCCGAAGCGGGCGGCGGACTGCACATCGCGGTTGGGCGTCTGGCATGGCAGGTAGAGCATGAACTTGATGCCGTGGGGCTTGAGCGCCTTGATGAACTCTGCGGGGACGTCACGGGCAGTGCAGCGGGTCCCGCGCGGATAGCCGGCAATATCCTCGTATGTGTCGTTCGGCGAGAGGTACCAGCCGGAGTTCTGGCCGAGCGTGAGGCAGAAGTAGTCAGCCTTCATGTCCACGAGCTGGGCGACGACGCCGTTGACGTCGAACTTGTCGATCGCCTTGAAGCCGTCCGCGCCGAAGAGATAGTGCATGAACGCGCCGGTCTTGCCCTTCATCCAGTTGGCGGAGGCGTTGCACGGCCCGAGATGCACGCGGATGGGCGGCGGCTCGGGGCGCTCGAACGGATTGAGGGAGAACTCCATCCCCTCCTTCGTCCACTCGAAGCTCTGGAACGGACCTGGCAGAACGCTCCTGCCCCAGCCGGGATACTTGTTCCCGGCGTAGTCGAAGTCTATCTCCGCCAGGCCCTTGGCGCGGAAGTCCTTCGCTGCCTCGGGAAGTTTGATCGTGAGCAGCATGTCGCGCGTGATGGCGTTCACGAGCCCGCCGCGCACGACGAGGCTCGTCTTGTCCAGGCCCTGCACGGCGCGCCACTGGCCGATAGTCGCGGGCTGGCAGAGCGAGCGCCACGCGGCGTAGGGCATCGCGCCCGCGGGGTCGGCGGACTTCACGCGCTCCCAGATGTTCGAGAACCCGCCCTTCCCGGGCCCGACATTGTAGTTCGCGAAGCGGAACGGGAACGGATCTTCGCCTTTCAAATAGGAGTCCGCGATGTAGAGGTTCCCCTCGGAGATCGTTCCGTGCGAAAGTTTGTTCGTCGCGCTCACCATCAGATCGCCGGAGGCGTTCTGGTAGAAGATGTTGTTGAGGTAGCGGTTGTTGCTCGTCTCGTAGTCGCGCTTTCCTATCTTGCCCCAGGTGGTGCGGAATCGGACGCCCGCGCCGGCGTTCTGGGCGAAGAGGTTGTGCGCGGCCGTCACGCCGCATCCGTTGTGGGAGTAGATGCCGTCGCCGCCGTAGTAGGAGTGTCCGTCGGGGCGGGTGTAGGCGATCACGTTGCAGTCCACTAGCGCGGAGCCGAAGCCGCTCTCGAACATGATGCCGCTGCGGCGGTTGTTGAGGATGGCGTTCCCGGCGATGCGCACGGCGTAGAGGCCGGTGTCGAACCAGATGCCGTGGCCTTCGTTGTCGCGTATCACGTTGTTCGCGATGGTGGCGTTGCCGCCGTGGATCTTTATGCCGGCCGTCTCGTCCCAGTACTTCTCGCGCCAGCCGTAGCAGCCGGTGTTGTTGCGCTCTATGACGTTGTTGCAGATGCGCAGGTTGTTCGCGCTCCAGGCGGCGATGCCGCTTACGCCGTTGTCGGTTATCTGGTTGAAGCGGATGATGCACTGGCGGGCGAAGTTGAGGCGGCGATCGGACTTCGGCACGTCCGCGAGCGCGTTGACGTCCCATGTCTCGCCGCCCGCCGCTACGCCCACTGTCTTCGCGTGGCGGATCGTGTTGCGCTCGATGATCCAGCCGTATCCGCTTCTCATGTCCACGGCGCCCTTCTGGGGGAACGGCCCCTGGTTTGCGCAGTGCTCGAACACGAACCCGCGCACCACGATGTGCGCTAGGCCGCGCCTCGCGGCGTGGAAGAGGCGGTCGCGGACGGTCCACTCCACGAGCCTCTCCGAGAGGGGCGCGTCGGCGGACGACGGATGCAGCCACACAGATGCGCCGTCCGGCGAGACGAGCCAGGTGTTGGGCGTCGCGTAGAGGGCGCGCAGCGTCACCACCTCCGAGACGGGACGCCCGTCGATGAATATCTGCCCGAGCGTGCGCGGAAGGAAGGCGTCTACGTTCGAGGCGTCGTTCGTCGCGGAACGGGCCGGGCGGCTAGCGTCCTTGCCGCCGATCGATATAGTCGTGGCATACGGGTTCGCGCGTCCGCCGGCGAACTGCGAGGTGTCGATGGGCGACGCGAGGACGCCCGGATGGCCCGCGAGCGGCGCCCAGGCGTTCTTCCACACCTCGCTGCCGCGCACCACGGCGCCGCCGCGCACGGCGCTCTCGACGGTTATCGGGGCATCGTGCCGGCCGCTTCGCCGGGCGCGCACCTCCTCGCGGTAGA
>CAMOHV010000207.1 GCA_946615275.1 uncultured Verrucomicrobiota bacterium
CCAGCGACGCCGACGGCAGCATCCCGATTGAGCCGGTGATCTGCGACGCCTCGTCAGAGAGGATGTCGCCGAACATGTTATCGGTGAGGATCACGTCGAAGCGTGACGGTGCGCGCACGAGCTGCATAGCCGCGTTGTCCACATACATGTGCTCAAGCGACACGTCGGCATACTCCTCCGTATGGAGGGCCGTCACCGTCTCGCGCCACAGGCGCGACGTCTCGAGAACATTCGCCTTGTCCACGCTTGTCACCTTCGGCGGACGCGACGGAGCGCGTCCCTCACAGCGTTGTCGCGCCGCCTCAAACGCGACGCGGGCGACGCGGACGATTTCGCTTTTGGAGTACGGCGTGACGTCGTATGCAGCCTTCCAGCCATCCGAGCGTCCTTTCTTGCCGAAGTACGCACCGCCGGTGAGTTCCCGCACGATCAGGAGATCGATGCCCTCCGCGATGATTTCGTCCTTGAGCGGACTCGCCCCCTTGAGCACATCCCATACCTTCGCGGGGCGCAGGTTGGCGAAAAGCCCCAGTTCGCGACGAAGCGTGAGTAGGGCGCGCCGCTCGGGACGCTTCTCCGGCGGCAGGCTGTCCCATTTCGGGCCACCGACCGCGCCGAGGAGAACGGCGTCGGCCGCCTTGCACGCGGCGAGCGTTTCTTCCGGCAGACAGTCCCCGCAAAGGTCATAGGCCGCGCCGCCAACGGGATGTTCCACCAGCTCGAAGTCGTGCCCAAAACGCTGCGCCACGGCACGAAGTACCTTCACGGCCTCCGCGACAATCTCAGGTCCGATCCCGTCGCCGGGAAGAACTGCTATCTTCGTTTTCATCATTTCCTTCCTTTCAGGTAGGTGGCAAGTCCGCCGGCGGCAATCAAGTCGAGCATGAACGGCGGGAACGGTTCAGCCATGAACGTCCGCCCCGTGGTCTCGTCGGCGATTTCGCCCGTCTCGAAATCGACGGACACCTCGTCATCGGCGGAGATCGCGCGCACGGCGGCGGGGCATTCCAGAATCGGAAGACCGATGTTAAGCGCATTGCGGTAGAAGATGCGCGCGAAGCTCTCCGCGATCACGCACGCGACGCCGCTCGCCTTGATCGCGAGCGGGGCGTGTTCGCGCGAGGAGCCGCAGCCGAAGTTGCGTCCGGCGACAAGGATGTCGCCAGGTCGGACGCGGCCGGCGAAGGTGGCGTCGATGTCCTCCATGCAGTGCGCCGCCAGTTCGGCGGGGTCGGATGTGTTGAGATGTCGTGCCGGGATGATCACGTCCGTATCGATGTTGTCCCCGTATTTGTGTACTTTCATAGTGGTTGGTGATTAGTGGATTGTGATTTGTGGTTAGTCGTTAGCCGGTGCGGTGATGTGACCTGCGATGGCCGAGGCCGCAGCCACGGCAGGGGACGCGAGATACACTTCCGATTCGACATGCCCCATGCGCCCGACGAAATTGCGATTGGTCGTCGCGATGCAGCGCTCGCCTTTCGCGAGGATGCCCATGTGACCGCCCAGGCACGGGCCGCACGTTGGCGGCGAGACGACGCATCCCGCCTCCGCGAACACCTTGAGAAGCCCCTCCTCCAGCGCCTTGAGCCAAATGCGCTGCGTGGCTGGGATTACGATTGCGCGGACGCCGTCCGCCACCTTGTGCCCCCGCATCACCTCGGCGGCGGCGCGCATGTCGGAGATTCTTCCGTTTGTGCATGAGCCGATGACCACTTGGTCGATCTTCACCTCGCCCGCCTCGCGCACCGGCCGCACGTTGGACGGCTGATGCGGGAACGCGACCGTCGGCTCAAGCGCGCCGAGGTCGATTTCAACTGTGCGCGCGTATTCGGCGTCAGGATCGGCCGCGCAGATGCGCGGCGGCTTTGCTTTGTGTCCGCGGAGATAGGCGAGCGTCTGATCGTCCACGGGGAAGATGCCGTTTTTCGCGCCCGCCTCGATTGCCATGTTCGCGATGGTGAAGCGGTCGTCCATCGACAGGTTCGCAACGCCCTCGCCGGTGAACTCAAGCGACTGGTAGCGCGCACCGTCGACGCCGATGAGCCCGATCAGGTGCAGGATCGCGTCCTTGCCGCCGACCCACTTGCGGGGCTTCCCTTTCAACACCACCCGAATCGCCTCGGGGACGCGGAACCACGTCTCGCCCGCCGACATGCCGGCCGCCATGTCCGTGGAACCTACGCCCGTGGCGAACGCGCCAAGCGCGCCGTATGTGCAGGTGTGGGAATCGGCACCGATCACGAGGTCACCCGCCGTGACAAGCCCCTTTTCGGGAAGAAGCGCGTGTTCTATTCCGCAGTCGTGCCCCACCTCGAAGTAGTTGGCGATTCTCTGTTCCTTCGCGAACGCCCGCATCGCGGCGCATTGCGCGGCGGCCTTGATATCCTTGTTCGGGGTGAAGTGGTCCGGGACGAGCGCGATCTTCGCGCGGTCGAATACGCGTGCGTGACCGAAACTCGGGAACTCCTTTATGGCGACCGGCGCCGTGATGTCGTTTCCGAGGACAAGGTCGAGTCTTGCCATGACCAGTTCTCCGGCGCGGACCTCCGCCTTGCTGGCGTGCGCGGCAAGGATCTTCTGTGACATCGTCATGTTCATCGTTTCGCCTCCATCATGCGGTTGACGGCCACCAGCAAGGCGAGGATCGAGCCCTCGATCACGTCGGTGGAAACCCCGCGTCCGCGATAGGAGCCTTTCGCGTCGGAAATCTTCACCAGCACTTCGCCAAGTGCGTCGCGCCGCTCGGTGACGGCCTCGATCCGGTAGTCCTCGAGCGTGAAGCGGTGGCGGATGATCTTCTCCACGGCGCGGAACGCGGCGTAGATGGGACCGGTGCCGATGGCAGCCTCCTGCACGCGTCGCTTCCCCCTGACGAGCGTGATCTGCGCCGTGGCGCTCATGTGGTTGCCGCTGTTCACCACGAACGAGTCGAGCTTCCATTCCTGCGATCCCGTATGACGCGCGGCGACGCGCGACTCCGCGAGCGCCGCGAGGTCGCGGTCGGTGATCTGCTTCTTGCGGTCGGCGAGCGCCTTGAACGCCGCGAACACCTCCGCGAGGCGCGAGGCGTCGAGGTCGTAGCCGAGGTCCTTGAGGCGCGTCTCGAGCGCGTGCTGGCCGGAATGCTTGCCGAGCACGAGTTCCGTCTGCTTCATCCCGACCGATTCCGGCGTCATGATCTCGTACGTCTCGGCCTTGGAGAGGACGCCGTGCTGGTGGATGCCGCTTTCGTGCGCGAACGCGTTGGCGCCCACGACGGCCTTTCCGGGGGCGATGCGCACGCCCGTGATCGTGGAAAGCAGGTGGGCCGTGCGGGCGATCTCCTCTGTGCGGATGCGCGTGGCTAGTTCGCCGTAGGCGTCGCGGCGCGTGCGCAGCCCCATCACGACCTCCTCAAGAGCGGCGTTGCCCGCTCGCTCGCCGATGCCGCAGATCGTGCATTCCACCTGACGCGCCCCGGCGCGGACGCCCGCGAGCGAGTTCGCGACGGCGAGGCCGAGGTCGTCGTGGCAGTGGGTGGACACTGTCACGTTCTCGATTCCCTTCACGCGGTTCATGACGGATGCGACGAGCGCGCCGAACTCGTCCGGCGTGGAATACCCCACCGTGTCGGGGATGTTCACGACCGTCGCGCCGGACGCGATGGCCGCCTCGAACACCTTGCAGAGAAAGTCCGCGTCCGTGCGCGAAGCGTCTTCGGCTGAGAACTCCACGTCGCCGCAGAGGCTGCGCGCGTAGGCGACCGCGCGCCGGATCTGCTTCAGGCAGTCGGCGCGGGAGATGCGCAGCTTGTACTTGAGATGCAGGTCGCTCGTGGCGATGAAAGTGTGGATGTGCGGACGCGTCGCGCCCCGGATGGCCGCTGCAGAGGCGTCGATGTCCTTCTCCAGCGCCCGTGCGAGCGAGCACACCGAGGAGGACTTCACCGCGTCGGCGACGGCCTTGACGGACGCGAAGTCGCCCGGCGACGCGGCGGCGAAGCCCGCCTCCATCACGTCTACGCCGAGCGCCTCGAGCTGGAGCGCCATGCGCACCTTCTCGTCGAGGTTCATCGAGTATCCGGGGGCCTGCTCGCCGTCACGGAGCGTCGTGTCGAATATCTGGATTGTTTTCATCTGGCTGTTTTCCTTTTTGGGTTGTCGGCAAAACGAAAAACGGCCCCGCTTGTGCGCGGAGCCGTTTCACTTTGATCTGAACCCTGAACCTCTTCAGACGTGCAAAACCGCCCCGCGCCTCGTAAGCGCAAGTAGAAGAAGCCAGTTGAGAAGAAGGTTCTTGTTCATGATGCCTATTTTTCTTAAGTGGCGGGCAGTATACCACAACAGCCTGTTT
>CAMOHV010000208.1 GCA_946615275.1 uncultured Verrucomicrobiota bacterium
CCAACGGCTCCATCAACCAGCGGCGCGGCCGCGTGGAGGGCATGGAGGACCGCGCCGGCGTGAAGCTCATCAAGGCGACCGTCCCGCTCGGCGAGATGTTCGGCTACTCCAACGCCATCCGCACCGTCACCCAGGGCCGCGGCACCTTCACGATGATCTTCAAGCAGTACGAGCCCGTGCCGAAGTCCATCGCCGAGGAGGTCGTGCAGAAGCGTATCAAGGAAGGCAAGGTCCGTCCGAGCGCCGAGTGACGAAGAGCGATTCCAGGATAGGAAGGGATCCAGGGACAACAGGACGCAGGCCGCCAGACCTGCGTCCTGCTGTCTTTGTGTTTCCGGCGATCCCCATCTTGCTAACGCCATCGGTTTCTGCTATAATCTTATGCGCCTGTGCAGTCAGGCGGACGAGTGAAAAAAGAAAAGAGAGAACGCCAATGAACATCAAGATACTAGCCCTCGCGGGCATGGCGGCCATTGCGGGCTGCTCCACCACCGACACCCCGAAGAAGACCCGCAAATGCGGCTGCGGCTCGTGTACCTGCGCGACGCCGTGCACGTGCAACACGCCCCCCAACACGCTTTCAAAGTACGAGGTGGAGGACGGCTGGACGCTCCTCTGGGACGGCAAGACCCTCAACGGCTGGGTCGGCGAGAAGAGCGGCTGCAAGACCGCCCCCGACCATGGCTGGGCAATCAAGGACGGCGTCCTCACCGTCCTGCCGAGAAGCCGGATCGACGAGAACGGCAAGTGGCAGAAGCTCCCGCCCGAGCAGGCGAAGCTCGGCGGCGGCGGCGACATCGCCACCGAGAAGGAGTACAAGGACTTCATCTTCAAGCTTGACTTCAAGCTCACCAAGGCCGCCAACAGCGGCATCAAGTACTTCTACCGCAACGGCTGGAACGAGAACACCTGCCTCGAATACCAGATACTCGACTCCTCGCACCCGGACCACAACCCCAAGAACGAGAAGGGCGCCAAGGGCAGCCACCGCGTGGCCTCGCTCTACGAGCTCAAGGCCGCCAACGCCGAGGACCTCCTCAAGCCCCTCGGCGAGTGGAACACGGCGATGATCGTCGCCAAGAAGGACATGGTCCAGCACTGGCTCAACGGCAAGAAGGTGCTCGAGTACAAGCGCGGCTCCGAGGAGTTCCGCAAGGCCGTGGCCAACTCCAAGTACATCAAGAGCCAGAAGGACGGCCCCTGGGGCGAGCTGCCCGCCGGCCGCATCAAGATCCAGGACCACGGCGACTCCACAGTCTCCTTCCGCAACATCAAGATCAAGGAAATGCACCTCAAGTAAATGTTCCCGCGCAAGTTCCATATCTGCGACGCATTCGGGATACCGGTTTATCTGGACATCTCCACGGCGATCCTGCTGTTCTTCTTCCTAGGGATGACTGGATCGCTGATGCTCGACGTCGCGAGCGCCATGCTGCTGCTCGTCTCGATCGTCCTGCACGAGCTGGGGCATTCCCTCACGGCCCGGGCGTTCGGCATACGCACCCGCGACATAACGCTGATGCTCATCGGCGGATGCGCGAGCCTCGAGCGGATGCCGCGCAAGGCTTGGCAGGAGTTCCTCACGGCGGTGGCGGGGCCGGCGGTGAGCTTCCTCCTTGGCGTTGGATGCTTCATCGGGAGCCAGCTCTGCCCCGATGAGCTTGCGTTCACCGCCGCCGCCCTGTCCATAGCGGCCATAGTGAACATCTCTTTGGGCCTGTTCAATCTTCTGCCGGGCTTCCCGATGGACGGAGGACGCATCTTCCGCAGCGTCGCGCGAGTGTTCACCAGCCGCACCAAGGCTACATGGCTCGCGATGGTCGTGGGCCGTGTGGCGGCGGTCCTTCTCGTCTGCGGGCCGTTGCTCGGCATCAACCACATCTGGATCATACCGATCGGCGGCAATTTCTTCATGCGCCTCCTCATCGCGTGGATGATCTGGAACGAGGGCTGGCGCGAGTATCAGCAGACGCTCATGGAGGAGTCGTGGAGCTCGCGCTGGGACTACACGGCGCGCGTCTCCCCTCCGCCGTACGGCGGCGACGAGGACGATACGGAGGTGCGCCGCGGCCGCTGAATCAAAAAGGAAAGGTGAAAGTAGATCATGTCTCTCTCTGTTGGCATCGTCGGGCTGCCGAACGTCGGCAAGTCGACGCTATTCAACGCCCTCACAAAGAAGCAGCAGGCGGCGGCGGAGAACTATCCGTTCTGCACCATCGAGCCGAACTCGGCCATCGTGGAGGTGCGCGACGACCGCCTCGACAAGCTCGCCGAGATCGTCAACCCACAGCAGATAATCCGCGCAACGGTGGAGTTCACCGACATCGCAGGGCTCGTCAAGGGCGCCTCCAAGGGCGAGGGCCTGGGCAACAAGTTCCTCGCGAACATCCGCGAATGCCATGCCATCCTGCACGTCGTCCGCTGCTTCGAGAACGACGACATCATCCACGTCCAGGAGGGCGGCAACAAGTCCGCGCCGATCTCCCCCGTGGACGACGCCGAGGTGATCGAGACGGAGCTGATACTGGCCGACCTAGAACAGCTCCAGAAGCGCCATGACAAGTTCGCGAAGGAGGCCAAGGCCGACCCCAAGAAGAGGCCGGAGGCCGACGCCATGGCCGCTCTGATGAAGCATCTGGAGGAAGGGAAGCCTGTGCGCACGTTCCCGCGCGCGGAGGGCGACCCGATACTGCCCGTCCTGCGCGACCTTCACTTCCTCACCGACAAGCCCGTCATCTACTGCGCCAACGTCTCCGACGACGACGTCACCGGCGAGTCCAACCCGCACGTCGCCGCCCTGAAGGCGTATGCTGAGTCGCAGGGCTGCGCGTTCGTGGTGATCTGCGCCCAGATGGAGGCCGATCTCGCCGGGCTCTCCGAGGACGAGGCGAAGGAGTTCCTCGCGAGCTACGGGCTCTCCGAGTCGTCGCTCGACCGCACGATCGCCCTCGCCTACAAGACGCTTGGCCTCGCGAGCTTCCTCACGGCCGGCCCCAAGGAGGTGCGCGCCTGGACCTTCCGGCGCGGGTGGAAGGCGCCGCAGTGCGCTGGCGTGATCCACACCGACTTCGAGAAGGGCTTCATCCGCGCGCAGGTGGTCTCCTACGACGACTACGTCAAGCATGGTGGCGAATCGGGCGCGCGCTCCGCGGGCGCGCTGCGTCCCGAGGGCAAGGAGTACGAGATGCAGGACGGCGACGTGGTCGAATTCATGTTCAGCAAATAGCCCGCCGCGCCACGTTCTACCTGTCGGCGGCGCGGGCGCGCGCCAGGAGGGGATCGCCGCAGGGGCCGATCGCGCTTTCGGGCGGAAGGGGATCGAAGCCTGGGACTGAGGTAAGGTCGTCTGGCACCTTGGGGAGGCGGACGTTCCCGCGAATCGTGGCCGAGGTGGCCATGCGCGTAAGGAGCGATTCGCCGCCCACGAAGATGTTGAACTCCACGGTGTCGTTCATCGGGGTGTCGACGGTCTTGGCGAATTCCGGGTATTTCGCCAGGAAGGCCGGGCCGTTGGCGTCCACGGCATTGATGTAGTTCAGCGTGGAGGGCCTTTTGAAATACTCGCGCCAGCGGTCCATGGACCACTCGGAGAAGCTCACGCCGTAGCGGCAGCGGGTGAAGAGGTTGTTGCGGATCACGTTGTCGCGCCCGGCGTGGATCTGGACGCCGCCGAAGAGGCCGCGCGAGCAGTTGTCGAAGCGGTTGCCGTAGACGATGTTGCCGGAGATGGCGTCGTCGAAGCGGATGCCGGCCTGCCCGCACTTCACGTAGTCGCCGCCGCGGCCGATGTTGCGCCAGATGTTGTGGATGAACCGGTTGCCGCGGAAGGTGGGGTCGCCCCACATGTCCACGCCGCCCTGGTCGTCGGACTCCAGCACAACGTCCTCTACGAGGTTGGAGGCGACGAGGTGTTCGTTGCCGTTCACGCCGAAGGCGCTGGAGGGGAGGTCGTGGAGGCGGTTGCGCGCGACCACAAGCCCGTAGCCGCCTATGGAGAGGCCTGTCGAGTACGTGCGCATGGCGTGGCCGGTGTCGCTCACGTCGTTCGCGACGATGCTGGTGCCGGCGGGCTTGAAGGTGCGCCGGTCGCCGCCGTTGATCTCGGCGGCCTTGTGTCCGAACGTGTGGAGCACGTTGCCGCGGAAGGAGCAGTCGCGCGCGCCGTGCATGAAGAATCCTGTGCCGCCGAAGTCGCGTACGACGCACCCCTCGAATGCGACGCCGGTCACGCCGCTCATAATGACGCCGTGGTGGCGGCCGGTGCGGAAGACGATTCCCTCGAAACGGAGGTTCGAGGCGCCTGTCACGACGAG
>CAMOHV010000209.1 GCA_946615275.1 uncultured Verrucomicrobiota bacterium
CGGGCGGCGCGCCTATGCGCAACTTCGCGGCGCCGCCGATGGAGAGGATACGCGTGGGCGTGGTGGGGTGCGGCGTGCGCGGCGGCGCGGCCGTGTCGCGCCTCGCCAAGATCCCCGGCGTTGAGGTGGCTGCCGTCTGCGAGGTGCGCGAGGAATGCCTCAGGAAGGCCGTCGACGCGGCCGCGAAGATCGCGGGCCGCGCGCCCAGGGCGTTCGGGCTTGGGGGCGAGGCGTGGCGCGACTTGTGCCAGTGGGACGGGATAGACGTGGTGTACAACGCCACACCCTGGCATCTCCACGCGCCCGTCGCGGTCTACGCGATGAAGTGCGGCAAGCATGCGTTCATCGAGGTGCCAAGCGCGATGTTCGTGGACGAGTGCTGGGAGCTGGTCGAGACCGCGGAGAAGACGCGCCGCCACTGCATGCAGCTCGAGAACTGCTGCTACGGCGAGGACGAGCTGCTCGCGCTCAACCTCTGCGCCACGGGCATGCTCGGCGAACTCAACCACGGCGAGGGCGCTTACATCCACGACCGCCGCTGGCAGATATTCAACGACAGCCAGTGGGAGGCGTGGCGCCGCCGCTGGAACGTGGAGCACGCAGGCAACCAGTACTGCACCCACGGCCTCGGCCCGATCGCGTTCGACATGGGGATAAACCGCGGCGACCGCTTCGACTACATCGTGTCCGTGGACGGCGAATCGCGCGGCTACCCCGCGTACGCTGCGGCCACGCTGCCGGAGGGCGACCCTCGCCGCGGCATACGCTTCGCGATGGCGGACATGAACGTCTCCGTGATCCGCACCGCCAAGGGCCGAACGATCATGCTGCAGCACGACGTCACCTCCCCGCGCCCCTACTCGAGGCTTAACCTCATTGCCGGCACGAAAGGCGTCTTCCGCGCATGGCCCAGGCGCGACATCTTCCTCGAAAGCGCCCCTCCCCTGAAGAAGGGCGGGCACCATGCGTTCGACGACGCCGAGACCGAGCGCATCAGGCATGAGTTCATGCATCCGCTCTTCAAGGCCGCCGGCGAGGCCGCCAGGAAGGCCGGTGGGCACGGCGGGATGGACTATCTGATGGACGTGAGGTGGGTGCACTGCCTGAAGAAGGGCCTGCCGCTCGACGCGGACGTGTACGACCTCGCCTCATGGTGCGCGGTCTCCGAGCTCTCCGAGCGCTCCGCCCGCAGCCGGTCCATGCCGCAGGACTTCCCGGACTTCACGCGCGGCGAGTGGCGGCGCGAGTGCCGCGCGCGCCTCATGGACGCCGCAGACGTGTGAACGCGGCGTGGAAGCGCGTTCAGCAGTAGGATGTGGAAGACGGCGAAAAGGAATACTTCGCCCAGAATCCGACAACGAGAAGGGAGAAAATGGTATAATACCGCCATGAGAAATTCGCTGATTCTTTCCGCGACGCTATGCGTTGCGCTTGCCTCGCTTGCCGCCGAGACATCGCCTTCCTTCATCGGCACCGCCGGCCTGGGGCACATCACCCCCGCGGCGGCCTGGCCGTTCGGCATGGTGCAGGCCGGGCCCGACACCTCGGAGAAGCCCGACCGCTACCAGCCCAACTGGCCGCACACCGGCGGCTACCAGCACGGCGACCCGTGGCTGTGGCGCTTCTCCCAGACGCACATCTCCGGGACGGGCGTCCCCGCGCACGGCGACATCGGCGTTCTGCCGTTCGTCGACGGGTTCGACGGCGCGAAGCGCCCAGGCCGCATCCTCAAGGAGACTGAGATGGCCGAGCCCGGGTTCTACGCGGTGGCCATCGACGAGGACGGCGCGCGCATCGACTGTTCGGTGGCCGCGCTCGCGCACTCGGCCGTCTATCGCTTCAAGTTCCCGAAGGGGCGCGGCGCGAGGCTTCTCCTTGACCTCGACTGCGGGATGATGAACGTCGGCACGGGCGACTGCTGGGGGAAGTACGTCCTTTCTTCGAAGTGCGAGTTCACGTCGCCGCGCTCCGCGCGCGGCGGGCGGCGCGTCTGGATATGGAACGGCTACCAGATACACTTCGCCGCCGAGTTCTCCGCGCCCGTCGTCTCGAAGAGCCAGCTTCGCGAGGACGACGGTGTGCGCGGCAAGATATACGCGCTCGACTTCGGCGAAGTGCCGGACGGCATCCTTGAGATGCGCATCGCGCTTTCGCCCACGTCGCCGGAGGCCGCCGAGGCGAACCTCGCGGCGGAGGCGAAAGGCCTCGCGCAGGAGGCGGCCAGGGCGAAGTCCGCCGCCGCGTGGGACGCGCTTCTCGGGCGGGTCGAGATCGACGCGCGCACGCCGCCCGACGTCGCCGCGAGCTTCCGCGCGGCGCTGATGCGGGCCTTGTACCAGCCAAACGACTGGTCGGACGTCGGCGACGCGCCGTACTTCACCACGCTCTCCCTCTGGGACACCTTCCGCGCCGCGCATCCGCTCTACACGATCGTCGCGCCCGAGAAGGTGGACGGCTTCGTGACGTCCATGCTCCGCCAGTGCGACGAGCAGGGCTACCTCCCCATCTGGGCCGTGGGCCGCAGCGACAACCACTGCATGATCGGCCACCACGCCGTTCCGGTGATAGTGGACGCCTATCTGAAGGGCTTCCGCGGATTCGACCCGGAGCGCGCCTGGCGCGCCGTGAAGCAGTCGCTCACGATGAACCACCATCCCGTAGGCGACGGCACGTGGGGGCTTCTGAAGGAGGACTGGGACATCCTCGACAAGTACGGCTACTATCCCTTCGACAAGATGCGCGGCGAGTACCGCGGCCGCGGCCTGGTGCGCGGGGAGTCCGCCGCGCGCACGCTCGAGTGCGCGTACGACGACGCATGCGCCGCGCGCTTCGCCGCCGCCCTCGGCAAGAAGGACGACGCCGCGTTCTTCGGGAGGCGCGCCGGCAACTGGCGGAACGTGTTCGACCCGTCCGTGGGCTTCATGCGCGGCAAGGACTCCAACGGCAATTGGCGCACGCCGTTCGACCCGTTCGCGCTCGGCGGCGGGCCCTGGACGGACAACGACTTCTGCGAGGGCAACTCCTGGCAGTACACCTGGCACGTGATGCACGACCCCGCCGGCCTCATCGCCGCGTTCGGCGGCGCCGAGCCGTTCACGCGCAAGCTACTGGGCCTCTTCGAGCAGCCGCCGCGAGAGTACAAGGAGCGTCCGACGGCCGACGTCACGGGCCTCATCGGCCAGTACGCCCACGGCAACGAGCCGAGCCACCACACGATCTACTTCTTCACGCTCGCCGGACGCCCCGACCTCGCCGCGAAATACGTCCGCAAGGTTTTCGACACGCAGTACTTCGCGCGTCCAGATGGCCTCTGCGGCAACGACGACTGCGGCCAGATGGCGGCGTGGTACGTCTTCTCAGCCCTGGGCTTCTATCCGTTCGACCCGTGCGGCGGCGAATATGTGATCGGCGCGCCGCAGGTGCCGTCGGCCACGCTGCGCCTCCCGGGCGGCAAGGTCTTCCGGATCGTGGCTGAGAACTTCGCGAAGGAGAACATCTACGTGGAGAGCGTGGCGTTGAACGGACGGCCCGTTGCAGACTGGAAGCTGCGCCACTCGGAGATCCTCGCTGGCGGCGAGCTCGTCTTCCGCATGGCGCCGGTTCCGCCCGCGCCGCCCGCCGCGAAGAGGCTGCGCCTCATGAGCTTCAACATCCGCATCGGATGCGGGCACGACGATCCGTTCAAGCTCCCCCAGGGCTCTCTCGGGCATCTCCCCCAGTGCGCCGCCGCGATCCGCTCGCTCCAGCCCGACGTCGTCGGCCTCCAGGAGGTGGACAACGGCAACCCCCGCACCTGGAGGAGCGACCAGACCGCCGAGCTCGCCAAACTCTGCGGCATGGAGGGCGCCTGGGTCGAGAAGGTGCCCGGCTACGGCATCTCAGTCCTCTTCCGCAGGAAGCCCTTGAAGGTGACGAAGACCCTGATCCCGGGCAAGGTCCACACGCGCGCGCTTCTTGTCGCGGAGTTCGAGGACTGCATCGTCGCCAACACGCATTTCCCGCTTACGGCGGAGACGTGCGCGAACGCCGCGCGCATCGTGCGCGAGACGCTGAAGGGCGCCACCAAGCCCGTGTTCCTGATGGGCGACTTCAACTCGCGCCCCGGCTCCGAGGCCATCAACTCCCTCAAGGAGGACTTCGCGATCCTCACCGACGAGACGCGCCCCACCTGGCCCGCGAAGAAGCCCGACCGCGTGATAGACTTCATAATGCTCGACAAGGCGCACTCCGCCTCCTACAAGAAGCTTGGCGGCGGCGTGGAGGCGTTCCCGGACGCGACCGACCACTGCGCCATCTGGGTGGACGT
>CAMOHV010000210.1 GCA_946615275.1 uncultured Verrucomicrobiota bacterium
TCGTGGACGAGGTGGTCTCGAAGCAGCTCTTCAAGGCGCACACCGCCGAGCTGCTGCCGGGCGGCGACTACAAGCTCGTCGTGAAGAGCCGCGCCGGCGACGCCGGAGGCCCCCTCCAGACCTCGTTCCGCAAGGTGAAGTATCTGCGCGTGGTCGATCCCGCGCCCGACCCCGCTGTGACCAGCGTCACGGCCGGGAACGGCGGCGCTCTGGACCCCGACCTGAACCCTGCGATCTTCAACGGCGTCTCGCTCGGCGAGGTCGAGGGCGGCAAGATCCACGTCGTCGCGCGCGGGGAGTACCTCGGGCTCGAGGGCGACCTCACGGTGACGGAGGCGACCGCTACGCAGATCAAGGCCACGTGGCCCGACGATCCGTCGTTCGGCTCCGTGTGGAGCGAGGCCACCAGCTGCGAGTTCACGTTCGCGGTGGGCGGCGTTCCTGTGAGCTACACGTGGCACAGGGGATAGTGGCGGCGGAGCCGCCTTGAGTGGTTAAATCGCGGCTTCGCCGCTTTAAATGGTTAAGTCGCCGCTGCGCGGCTTTAAATTTAAAGGGCGAAGCCCGATTTAACCATTTAAAGGCCGTAGGCCGACTTAACCACTTAAAGGCCGAAGGCCACTTAAAGCCGCGTAGCGGCGACTTAAAGGCGGCGAAGCCGCCGACTTAAAGCCGCAACGCGGCGACTTAATCCTCCCTACACGGGGGGAGACCCTAAGGGGGGGGGAGGTGGGGTCAGACCCTAAAGGGGCGAGGAGACACGGCCAAAGAACTATCGGGGGCGCCCTCTTAGAAGGAATACACGGCAGCGGCGATGGCGGCGTGGAAGAACTCGCTGATGTTCGGCGTGGAATAGTCGTAGTGCCGCAGGGTCGCCAGGACCTCGTTGCAGAATCTATTCCTATCCGCCATTGCGCAGATCGCGGCGGCGGCTAGCGGATTCGCCATGAAGTTGCGCTCGTGGTCCTTGCGGTCTCCAAGCACCTCGCGCTTCGGCGATGACGCCACGGCGACAGCCTCCTTCTGGGTCTTCTGCGGACGCCAATTGTAGCCGTCGCGCCAATTCGCGTATCTGAATGGCCGCTCCGCCTTGTTGTTGTACTTTGTCCGCAGTCCCATGATCGGCGCGACGCGCTCGGCGTAGCGCAACAGACCGCGCGCCATGCGCCCACGGTCGGCGGCGTCGGTCTCGAGCGCCACGAGCCTCGCCAGCGCCTGCGCGCTGGAGACGTATATCCACACGCCCCCGCCGAAACACGCCTTGAAGGCCTTATGGTCGACTTCGCCGCCAGACTCGACGGCGGAGATCGTCTCGCGCTTCAGTCTGTCGTATAGACCTCCCCAGTGCTCGTCCCCTGTGAGCAGTTGCAGCGACCTGAGGGTGTACAGAAGGCGCGTCGCGCCCCAGAACGGCATGGACTTGGCCCTCAGGTTGCCGCGGTTCTCGCCTTTGAACGCGCCGTCGCATGGCACGCCCCAGTTGTTCGCCTCAAGCGCCTTTGCCACGTGGACGAGCCTATTCACCACGCGGACCTTGAGTTCGGCGTCGGCATACGGCCAGCGGCAGTATTCGATGAGCCCCAGGAACCAAGGATCGGTCTGGTCGTTTGATCCGCATGGGAAATGGCATTTGCCGTCTGTCCCCGTGCCGCGGGCTATGAAGCCGGGCACGTCGGAGATCTCGCTCATTTTGAGGAGCCCCCTCACGCAGCGTTCGACGAGAGGCTTGCGCCCGGGCCCCTCCGCCATCAGTGCCGGGAGCCATTCGCCTGTGAACATCGACCCGTTCTCGATCGGGGACCACCAGCCCATGGCGTTTGGCCGGAGGTCGGCGATGTCCTGTGGCGTGGGGATCTCGCCCACATAGTCGAGGAGAAGGCCCTCGTCGCTCATGAACTCGCGCTCCAGGCGCGCGTTCACCTTCGTGAGCACGTCTTTGCCCGCGGGCGGGCACATCTCCGCGCCAAGCGCCGCGGACGCCGCGAACATCGCCGCAAGCAAAAGTCTGCGCATGGGGTTCCTTTCCTGGGCAAAAGGAAAGCAGGGTAACAGGAACGGAAAACCGTCCTATTGTCCTGCTCTCCTATTGTCCTATTATCCTATCGTCCTACTTCACGACATGGCACCAGCCGTGCGTGTCGGGGAGGCGGCCGTACTGTATGCCCTGGACGGTGTCGTAGAGCTTCTGGAGCGTGGGGCCCACGACGTCAGGCTCGGAGATTTTGATGACCTCTTTGCCGCGCGTGATCTCCCACACTGGCGTTATCACCACGGCCGTGCCGAGCGCCGCCACCTCCTTGAAGCGCTTGATCTCCGTGTAGGGGATCTTGCGCTGCTCAACCTTCATCCCGAGGTCCTTCGCGACCTGGCGGAGCGAGAGGTTCGTGACGGACGGAAGGACGGAGCAGGAGTCGGGCGTGACGTACGCGCCGGACTTCGTGATGCCCGCGAAGTTGGACGTGGAGAACTCCTCGACGTACTTGTGCGTCTTCGCGTCGAGGTACAGCTCAACCGGCCATCCCTCGCGCTTCGCCTTCTCGTGGGCGAAGAGCGACGCCGCGTAGTTGCCGCCCACCTTCACGTCGCCCATGCCGTGCGGGGCCGCGCGGTCCCAGTCGTCCAGGATCACGGCCCTCACAGGCTTGAGCCCGCCCTTGTAGTACGCGCCCACGGGCATGCACATCATGATGAACGTGTACTCCTTGGCGGGTGCGACGCCAATCTGCGGGCCCGTGCCGATCAGGAGCGGGCGCAGGTAGAGCGAGCCGCCCGTGCCGTACGGCGGGACGAACTCCTTGTTCTTCTTGACGAGCTTCACGGCGGCGTCGATGAACATCTCCACCGGCACCGGCGGCATCACGCAGCGCTCGGCCGTGCGGTACATGCGCTTCGCGTTCTCGTCGGGGCGGAAGATCACGATCTTGCCGTCCTTCTGGCAGAACGCCTTCATGCCCTCGAAGCACTCCTGCCCGTAGTGGAGGCAGGAGGCGCCGATGTGCATTGTGATGTAGGGGTCCTTGACGTACTGCGGGCGGCTCCACTTGCCGTTCTTCCAGGTGTAGCGGATGTGGCAGTTGACGTCGGAGAACCCGAACCCCAGGCTGGCCCAGTCGATCTTGCGCATGGTGCGCCTCCTCTCACTTGGCGGCTGCGGCGGCGGCGATGATGGCGGCGAAGGAGTCGGCCTTGAGCGCGGCGCCCCCGATGAGGCCGCCGTCGATGTCCTTCTGCGCGAGGAGCTCGGCGGCGTTGCCGGGCTTCATGGAGCCGCCGTACTGGATGCGGACCGCCTCTGCGGCGTCGATGCCGATCATCTCGCCCAGGGTCTTGCGGATGAGCGCGTGGACCTCCTGCGCCTGCTCGGGCGTGGCGGTGCGTCCGGTGCCGATCGCCCAAACGGGCTCGTACGCGATCACGAGCCTCTCGGAGTCGGCGGCGGAAAGGCCCTTGAGGCCCTCCTTCATCTGGCGGACGATCACCTCCTCCACCTTGCACGCGTCGCGCTCGGCGAGGGTCTCGCCGACGCACACGATCGCCGTGAGGCCGGCCTTGATCACCGCCGTGGCGCGCTTGTTCACCGTCTCGTCCGTCTCGCCGAAGTACTGGCGGCGCTCGGAGTGCCCGATGATGCAGTACTTGACGCCGGCGTCCGCGAGCATGCCCGTTGAGATCTCGCCGGTGTACGCGCCGGACGGCTCCCAGTGGGCGTTCTCGGCGCCGGGCTGCACGGCGGTGCCCGCGCACGCGGCGACGGCCGCCGGCACGTCGATCGCCGGCGTGCAGCACACGACGTCCACGTTCGAGTAGTCCTTCGTGGCCTCGGCAATCGCCTTCACGAGCGCCGCCGTCTCCGACGGCAGAACGTTCATTTTCCAGTTTCCAGCTATGATTTTCTTTCTCATTGTTTTTCCTTTCGGTTGTTACTTGTTCTGTTGAAATTCCTCAATTCCCAATTCTCCATTCTCAATTCTCAATTCTATACGCTCTGCACTTCACGCCCGACTGGCGGAACATGTCCTTGACGGTGTCGAGGAAGGCGGTGTAGTCGCCCGCGTAGACGACCTCCTTGATGCCGGCGTTGATGATGAGCTTCGCGCAGGTGAGGCACGGGGAGAGCGTGATGTAGATCGTGGATCCGGAGATGTCCACGCCGTAGCGCGCCGCCTGGCAGATCGCGTTCTGCTCGGCGTGCACGCAGAGGCACTCGTCGAGGCCCTTGCCGGAGGGCGTCTTGCCGGCGCAGCGCGGGCATCCGCCGTCGAAGCAGTTCTTCACGCCGCGCGGCGTGCCGTTGTAGCCGG
>CAMOHV010000211.1 GCA_946615275.1 uncultured Verrucomicrobiota bacterium
GTGACGTTCGAGCCTTCGGGCATCGCGGCCATGGCCGCGCCCGTGGCGGCCGCCAGCGCGGCCAGGGTCATTTGCTTGATGTTCATTGCTTGTTCCTTTTGGGTTATTAGATGTTTTTGCGGGAGGTGAATCCTCTGTCGTTTGTTATCAGATTCATCGGATTGTAATGTTCATTCCGCGGAATTTATCCGAACGGAGCGGGGAATGATTGGAGAGGTCGTCTGTGCGGCTACGCGCATCAAGCGCATCGGAGGCGCTGACGTCCGAAAACACGCCGAATTCAAGGCTTGTGCCAGACGAAACATCAGAATGGCAGTTGTCCGCCGCCGGATAGCCGGATATGATGAACTGGTATTCGCCGCTACCAGCCCCCAGCTGTGCCGCAGAGATGGCCGCGGCGCCAAGCAGGGCTTTTTTGACTTTGTTCATGTTCATTTGGTTTTCTCCTTGTGTTTCTAAAGTTGTGGATGATGGGGGCGATTCGGCGGCGGCCAGAGGGCTGGCCGCCCTACCGTTTGAAAATTGAGAATTGAGAATTGAGAATTGAGAATTAGTCTGCGATTCATTCGATAGACCTTTCTCAATTCCCGAATCGCCATTCGCAATTCCAGAATTGTCCCCGTCATTCTCCATTCTCAATTCTCCATTCTCAATTCTCCAGGCGATTGTGGCGAATGCGGCGAACATGAGGGCCAGAACGGCGGCTATCCCCGCCCAGCGCGGGAGGCGGAGCCAATCGGCGAAGACTCGCCGCGCTGCGGACTGGCGCGAAACCGCCGCCGCAAGGCGGTCTGCGAAGCCCGGCGGCAACTTGCGCCCCCGCCCTTCTCCGTTCAGCGCGCGGAACCAGCGCACATGTTCGGCCTCCTCCGCCGCGTAGAGCGACCTGCAGAACGGGCAGCGCGTGAGGTGAAGGTCGAACTTGCGCTTGACGCCCCCCTTGAGGCGTCTGTCAAGCGCATCTTCGAACAGATTTCTTGTCTCCTGGCAATTCACTCTCAACTCTCCTTTTCGTTAGACGATGCATCGGGGCGAATCGTTCGCGCGATCCTCGCGCGGATGCGTCTTTTCGCCTCGTGCAGGCGCGACTTCACCGTCCCCTCCGGCAGGGAGAGCGCCTGCGCCATCTCCGGAACCGTCAAATCCTCGTAGTAGCGGAACACGACGACCGCCCTGAGATGCTCTGGCAGCTCGTCCACGGCCGCCCGCAGAATCTCAGCCTCCTCCTTCTCCGAGAGCGCCTCGCCGACGTTCGGCGCGGGGTCTTCGCGCTCCGGCGGCGCGTCAGTGAAGACAAGCGCGTTCGCCGCCTTGCGCCGGGAGTCGGTGCGCATGAGGTTCACAAGGATCTCGTAGAGCCATGTGAAGAAGGACGAGCGCCCGGAGAACTGCTGGATGCGGGATATGGCGCGCTCGAAAGCGCGGAAGACATAGTCCTCGGCGTCCTTTTCGTTGCCGCAAAGGCGCACGGCCGTCTCATAGAGACGGTCTCCGTATTCGGCGACGAGGCGGCGCGCGCCGGCCGCCTTGTTGGCCATTATCTCTGCAGTCAATTCCACTCTGTCATGATGTTAGACGAGGGAAGCCGCAAAAGCGTTCACCAGCACACCACCAGCGCCTGCTGGGCAACGATCCTCCTACGGCCTGGGCGGCGGGCCGTTGGCCTTCTTCCTCGCCGGGAACTTCGGCATGAAGGGATTCGACGGCCCGGCTGCGGACGTGCCTGCCGCCGACGCGTTCATCACCCCAAGGACGACGTCCTTCCCCTCGAGCCCGTCCGGCGACACGATCTCCGTGAACGCGCCGTCCGAAAGGCCCGTCTTAACCACCGTCCGAACCGGCCGTCCCCCTTCAAGGAGATAGATAGCCCTCTCGCCCGGGGCGCGCTTCGCCGCCTCCGTGCCGTCCGGCGGCGGCTCGGGGGGGCGATACCGGAACGCCGCCGCCGTCACGGCCGCCACGCCGTTCGCCTCCGCGATGTGCACCGCGATGTTGGCCGTCATGCCGGGATAGAGCCTGTCGCCGGGATTGTCGGCCTGGATTATGACGGGGTAGGTCACGACCGAGCTTGTCGTGGAGGACGCCATGCGCACCTGCGTGACCTCGCCATTGAACTTCACGCCGGGATGCGCGTCCACAGTGAACGTGACGCGCTGCCCCACCTTCACGCCGCCGATGTCGGCCTCCGGAACCGTAGCCTCCACCTGGATGCGCTTCAAGTCCGTCGCGAGCTTTAGGAGCGGGACCGCGTTCATGGAGGAGACGACCGTCTGGCCCTCGTCCACGCTGCGGTCTATAACCACGCCGTTCACCGGCGAGACGATCGTGCAGTAGTCGAGGTTGGCCTTGGCCTGGCTCACCGTGGCCTGGCTCCTCTCCACGCCGGCGCGTGCGGCGTCGAGCGAGGCCGCGGCGGTGTCGCGCGCCTCCTGCGCGGCGTCGAGGTCCGCGACAGGCGCCATGTCCTTCTTCGCGAGGTTCCTCTTGCGCACGAGAGTCTTCTCGGCGAGGACGAGCTGCGCCTCGCACTTCTTGACGTTCGCCATGTTGGAGTGCAGCTCGCCGAGCGCGCTCTTGTAGTTCGCCTCGTACACCTGCGGGTCGATGAGCGCCACCACCTGCCCGTTCGTCACGATCGAATTGTAGTCCACGAAGAGCTTCAGGATGCGCCCGTTCACCTGCGCGCCCACCTCCACCTCCTTGATGGGCTGGACGGTGCCCGTGGCCTCCACGTTGCGCCGCACGTCCATGCGCACCACCTTGGCCGTGCGATAGCGGATCTCGGTCGCCTCCTCGCGCTCCTGGTGGAAATGTCTCCACCCGTACCACGCGCCGCCGGCGACCACACCCAGAACGACAATCCTCCAAATCCACTTCATGCTCTCCTCCATTCTCGTTTCTTCTTAATTCTTCATTCTCAATTCTCAATTCTCAATTCAATCTCACTTCCCGTCCGCGCGCACGTCCTCGTGAACATACACCGGCGCCGCGCCCACCAGCCGGACGATCTCCGCCTCGGCCATCTGGCCGGCGTAGAACGCCTTGACGCGCGCGCCAAGAGATTCGGCATACGCGGTCACGGCATCGGAGAAGTCGATGCGGGAGATGTCGCCCTCGAGGAGCTGGCCGTTCGCGGTGTCGAGGTTCTCCTTCGCCTGCACCACCGAGACGCGCGCGGCGGCGAGCTGCTCGCGGGCCGTGTCACGCGTGGCGAGCGCCACGCCTATGTCGCGCGCCACGCCCTGCTCCTCGGCCTCGTACGAGGCCTGCGCCGTTGCGAGCGCCACCACGGCCACGTCCACCGCAGTCGTCTTGCGGTAGCCGGTGAAGATCGACTGCAGGACGGACGAGCCCCAGCTCCAGTTCCACACCTTCTCCGCGAACGACACGGTCGTCCCGAGCGTGAGCTCCGGCAGAAGGTCCGCTATGCGGTAGTCCAGCTCGGCCGAGGCCCCGCGCACCCTCGCGCGCCCCGCGAGGAGCGCCGGCGAGCCGTACCTCGCGCGCAAAAGCCCATCCACGGCCCCCAGCGTCGACACCTCCAGCTCCTGGCGCACCAGCGCGAGGCAGTTCGACGCCTGCGGCAGCACCTCCGCGCGCGACGACACCGCCGGCGTAAGGCCCAGCGCCTTCAGGAAGTCCATCTCCGCCGTGACGACGTCGTTCGACGCCGCGATCATCTTGTGCCGCGCGTTCGAGAGGTCCAGTCGCGCGCGCAGCACGTCCAGCTTCTTCGCCTCCTGGTTGCGCAGCAGCTCCTCTGCCTGCTCCAGATGGCGCGCGTACTGGTTCTGGTTCGTGTAGGCGGCCTCGAGGAGCGCGTCGTTCATGAGGAGCGTGAAGTACGCGCGCGACACCTCGCTGAAGACGGCAAGCCGCGCCTCGCGGTACGCCTGGCCCGCGGCGAGGAGCTCCTCGCGCGCGGCGCGCTCCTGCGCCGCGTTGCGGCCGAAGTCGCAGATGAGTATGTCCACGTCAAGGGAGCCCCAGGGGTCGCCGTCCATGTGGTCGCCGAAATGCACGCCGCGGTTCTGCGTGCCGCGCTTGTAGCCGCCCGAGGCGGAGATGTGCGGCACGAGGGGGCCGTCGGCCTTGACGCTCTTCACGGCGAGGTAGGCGTTGGACACTGCGAGGAACGCCTTGATGACGTCGGGGCGGTTCGTGTAGGCGAACTCCACGAAGTCCGGAAGAGAATACCCCGCGAGCGAAACGCGCCTGGCCGGCGCCGGCACCTCGTCCGCGAGCGCCGCCGCCTCTTCGGACAGTTCGTCGAGATAGGGGATCACCGCCCGCT
>CAMOHV010000212.1 GCA_946615275.1 uncultured Verrucomicrobiota bacterium
AGAAGGCGTCGGGGTGGTGGTCGTCGAGCGTCCAGCCGCCGTAGGCGACGACGTCCTCGAAGTGTCCGCCGCTCATGACGTCGTGCTGCGTGAGGATGTGGGGGCCTACGAAGCGCGTGGACTCGCGCTTTCCCGGGATGGCGCCGATCCAGTCTAGGTCGTAGTTCTTGCCGCGCCCGTCGGGGTGGTTCTTCATGTAGGCCCACACGCCGTAGGCGATCTTCTTGAGCTCGAACTGTATGGCGTTGGCGTCGCCGATGGTGTCGAGGTTGCCGCCGAACTCCACCCACCAGAAGTTGTTGCTGTCGGGATAGAGGCGCTTGTAGGAGTAGCGCTTGCCCTTCTCCTTCGGCTGGGCGTCGTTCACGAAGTCGGCGTCGGTGAACTTGTAGGCCCAGGGCGGGGGGATGAAGGGATGGTCCTCTTCGGTCTTGCGGAGCTGGAGGAGAATGGAGTTGCCCATGGTGCGGTGGTCGCCGCCGCTGATGGCGAAGTCCTCGCCGAACTCCTCGGGGAGCTCGCGCCCGATGCGGAACTTGGCGCCGGAGAGGCGCAGGATGCCGTCGCCGCTGCAGTCGGCGAACCAGCGGCCCTTGATGGTCCAGCGCGTGTAGGCGTTGGAGTTCCACGCCTTGACGGCGGCGATGCGGCCGCCGTCCATCTCCACGCCGTCCACGGAAGTGTTGAGGAGCAGGGTGATGTTCTTCTCGGCGGTCACGGCGGAGAGCATGACGTCGTCCCAGATCGTGTATCGCATGAGCGGGTTGTAGTGGAAGTTCCTCAGCTGCAGCTCCTCGAGGATGCCGGCCTCCTTGTTCTGGTCGCCCCAGGCGCCCATGATGCCCATGCGCATCTCGCTGGAGGCGTTGCCGCCGAGCATCGGGCGGTCCTGCACGAGAACGACGGTCGCCCCGCGGCGCGCGGCGGCGATGGCGGCGCACACGCCCGAAAGCCCGCCGCCCACCACCACGAAGTCCGCCGACGCCTCCTTTTCGAGCACCGTCTCGGAGTTCGCCTCGGTGCGCATGGGCTTCGTCACGCGGCAAGCCTCCTCAAGGTCGCTCCTTGCTAATTGAGAATTGAGAATTGAGGATTGAGAATTATCTGCCGGGGTGTGGGCCTCCTGTCCACGGGCGGAATCGTCGGCGAAGTCGAAGACTTCGAAGGCGCAGGACACCGCGGCGGGGTTCTTGGAGACGATCGTCCTGGCCTTGAGGAAGCGCGCGCCGGGCGCGCGCTTCGCCGCCGGCAGCGCGTCGAACCCGTGGCTGGAGCCTTCGCGCCGGGTGCCGACCACCTTGAGCGACGAGTCGAACACCGCGATGCGCGGCGCGCCCTTCACCGCGTAGAAGGATCCGTAGAGCAGCCCGCCTTCGCTCACGATGTTCTGGAATCCGAACTTCGTCTCGTGGCCGTAGTCGAACTCCGCGCGCGGAGCGATCTCCTTCAGGGTCTTGGCGTCGAAGCGGCCGAGGATGTTGACGCGGTGCGGGGCCGAGGACGGCTGGTCCTTCGCGCCCATGCCCACGTAGAGGACGCCGCCCATGCAGGCGATGCCGTCGACGGTGCGGTCGATCACCGTCTCGCGCACGAGGTTGAGGTCCTTGTCGTACACCTGTATGCGCCCCTCCTTCCTCTCGGGATAGACGGCGACCGCCGCGTACAGCTCGCCGTCGTGCCACGTGAGGTCGCCGGTGTGCGAGAGGGCCTTGCACTTGGCGAGCAGGTTCCCCCTCCAGTCGAGCTTCGTGATCTGCGTCATCTGCGCCACGTAAATCGCGTCCTCGCTGGCGGCTATGCCCTGGATGTGGCCGCCATTGGGGTCGAAGGCCCCCGGCGCGGCGGTAAATTGAGAATTGAGAATTGAGAATTGAGAATTGAGGAAGGCGTCTGCGTAGCGCTCGCCGAACCGCCTGAGAGAGGGCGTCTCGAAGTGGATGAGGTCGCTGCGGCAGTCGTCGAGGCCCTCGCTGGAGACGAGCGCGGCGTTCGGGATCTTCTTTACAGCCTCGGCGAGCTGCGCGTTCACGAGGGGCCAGTAGTGGTGATGGCCCATCTTCGCCGCGTAGCGCGCGAGGAAGCGCGGCAGTTCGCCGGCAACGAACGGGACGCCCGGCGCGCCGAGGTCCTTCCTGAGGCGCGCCACCATCGGGACGAGGCGGGCGGCGTAGGTCTGCGCGTTCGTGATGTTGTTGGAGTCGAAGCAGCCCTGATGCCACAGGATGCCCTTCAGCCGGCCGTCCTTCATGGCGGCGCGGGCGCGCTTGACGGCGGAGTTGTAGAGGTCGCCGCCGGGGCACCAGCGCTTGAGCGGGGTGCCGCCCACGGCGCAAGGGACGAGCGCGATGGTGCGCCCCGGCGCGGCGTCGGCCATCTTGCGCGCGAAGCTCATCGCGAGCCCCGCGCCGCAGTTCTTCCTGTCGAAGTGGAGCGGCTCCACGGCCGGTGCCCACTTCATGTCCTTCGTGAACTTCAGGATGCGGTCGTTCGGCACGGCGTTGGACGCAGTGAGCGTCCCGCGCCCCGACATGTTGGACTGCCCGATGAGCAGGTACACGTCGTAGTCCTCCGCGAGCGACGCACAAAACGTCCCCGCCGCCACCAGCGCGCAAGCAAATAACCTTTTCATGACTTTCTCTCCATGGCGCATATTATACCACATCCTCATCGCAGATGCCGCTAAAAACATTTTTGGGAGGCCCCCCGATTGTTTGTTCCCGTTTGCAATCAGGGATGAGTTTTGATATCATGTCTGCGTGTCTGATTCAATCTTGAGAAAGGCCATGACATGCAGATGACAAGAAAAGACTTCATCCGCGGAACGGCGCTCTTAGGCGCTGCGGTTGCAGCGGGGCGGGTGTTCGCAGACGGCAAGGCGGCCCTTTGCCTCGGGGGCGCGGCGCACGAGAACGCCACCGTCCGCGCAACGGCGCGGAAATACATCGCCGACGGCCTCTACGCGGGGCTGGCCTGCGCCTCGAACCGCGGCGACATGTATCTGGAGGGCTCGCTGAGGTTCACGGGGCCGAAGATGCCCGTCACGCCCGACTCTCTCTTCGACCTCGCCTCGGTGGGCAAGACCCAGACCGCCGCCCTCTGCGCGCTTCTATACGCCGACGGCAGGCTCGATGTGGACGCACCGTTCACGAAGTACATTCCCGAGCATGTCCTCGCCAAGGAGAACTGCCGCATCACTGTGCGCGACCTCGCCACGCATTCAGGCGGCTTCGACAACTCCAAGCCCTACATGACGGCAGACCCCGTGAAGATGTTCGCGGAGCTCTACGGCAAGCGGCCCGTGTGGCCGCGCGGCGACCGCTACTGCTACGCATGTTCGAACTTCGTCTATCTGGGGCTGATCGTGGAGAGGCTGACGGGACTAGACCTCGACGCGGCCGCGCGCAAGATGCTCTGGGAGCCGCTCGGCATGTCGCACACGACGTGGCAGACGGTGGTGGGCAACCCGAACGCCGCGGAGTGCGCGGGGGAGCCCACACGCAAGATCGGAGAGCGCAACGACGCATGCGCGCACCTCGCCGGGCGCCCTATGGGCAACGGGGCGAACTTCTCCACGGCGCCCGACATGCTCAGGTTCGTGACTGACACGCTGCGCCGCGAGCGCTTCCCCAAGGCATACTACGACCTGCAGTTCACGCCGTCGTTCGACAAGGGCGGACATCGTCGCAGCTTCGGGTGGGAAATGACGGCCGAGAAGTCCGCATACAGCATCTGGACGAAGACTGCGTTCTCGCCGCGCTCGATCTGCCATTCGGGCTACACGGGCCCGGCGATCGCCGTTGACCCCGTGCGCGATTTCGCCGGAGTGGTCCTCGGCAACCGGAAAGCCAGCAAGGAGAAGACGATGGGCCCGCGCATGCATCTCCTCGATCTGATGGCGGCATGCGCCCCCGGGGCCTGACCCCAAGACGGGCATCGTTCGACTTCCCAGGAATTCTCCGGATCACCACGCCCTTGTGGACGTCGTTTCCGTTCTCGTCCTTCTGTACGGCGAGCGTGTCAATCGCCATGCCGAAATTGTCTGCCGGCGTAAGTGACTTGTTGTACGAGTAACCGGCTTCCGTGAGCTTTCGTTCAACATGCCACTCGAGCGACCTCACGAACTCCTCCACGCTCGTGGTCGTGAGGTCGTTGAACTCGAAGTGTATGATTGGATACTTCTCCCACTTCCAGTCCGTCTTGTCGATGGCAAGGCCCTTGAACAGTTCGCGCCGAGCGGAGAAGAGCGCTTTCAGGGTCGAGACCATGAGCGACTTGCCGAA
>CAMOHV010000213.1 GCA_946615275.1 uncultured Verrucomicrobiota bacterium
CATCGGCATTGCGCCGGCGACGGGATTTTGGTAGAATATCGTCATGCAAAACAGGAGCAAAAGCATGTTCAGGAGATATTTCATGGTTGCGGCGGCCGCCGGCATGGCGTTTGCGTGCGCGGCGGCGGAATGCCGATCGGACGGTCTGTACATCTCGCACGTCCATCGCGGCGGCGGCAAGCTGGAGCGGCCCGACAACACCCTGGAGACGTTCCTGTGGTGCTGGGGCAACGGCAGCGCGCTCGAGGGCGACTGCCGCCTCACCAAGGACGGCGTGGGCATCATGTTCCACGACAACGACCTCAAGCGCACACCGCGCGGCATTCCGCCCGAGTGGAAGGCGCGCAAGGTTAAGGACATGACGTGGGCCGAGCTGCGCGACATCGACGTCGGCAGCTACCTCTCGCCTGAATACTCCTCGCAGCGCATACCGCGCATCGAGGCCGTCCTCGCCGCGATGGTCGGGCATCCGACGTATCTTCTCTTCGTGGACGAGAAGGGCATCGGCCCGAGGCGCATAGCCGAGGAGGCGCGCCGGTTCGGCGTGCTGGACCAGATATACTACACCGGCAGCAGCTACAAGAACATCGTCACGTGGAACGAAGCGGTCCCCGGCGGCAAGTCGCTCCTCTGGATCGGCGCGTTCCCGAAGAACCGGTCGGCGAAGGAGCGCGAGCGCACGAGGAGGCACTTCGAGAAGATCATGGCCGAGGTGCGCGCGGCCGACTTCAAGTACATCACCGCCGTGTCCATCCACACCTACTACGATCCGAAGGACCCGGTGGACCAGTTCGTCCTCGGCACCGACTATCTAAAGTCCCTCATCGACGAGTTCCACGCTCACGGCGTTAAGGTCTGCTCCATACCCTTTGCCGGCGGCGACAAGGAGGATGTCTACCTCAAGCTCTGGGACATGGGCTGCGACGGATTCTCCACGGACTATCCAAGCGTCATGTTCAAGGTGATTCGCGACCTCAAGGCCGCGGGGAGGTGAAGCAGGATGAAAGTAGGAACGATAGCACTTGTCGCATGCGCGCTCGTGGGCGGCGTTGCCCTTGGTTGGGCCGTACGCCCGGTGGAGAAGGCGCCGTCCGAAGGGCGGCCCGCGCCGAAGAAGTCCGAGCGCGCATCGAAGCGCGTGGAGGACGTGGGGGGCGACGCCGCGCGCGACGCGCTCCGCCGCCGCGTGAAGGAGCTCGAGCGCGAGCTCGCCGCCCTCCGCGCCGAGCGCGCCGCGCCGCAGGACGAGGCGCCCTCGAACAACGCCGAGCGCGTCGAGGCCCCGCGCCGCCATGGTCCGCCATCCGCCGCCGACTTCCGCGCCCACATGGAGGAGATGCGCAAGAACAACCCCGAGCAGTACGCGCAGATGACGAACCGCATGGCGAACTTCCGGGCCTTTGGCCTGAGGCGGGCCGCGAACAGGCTGGACACCCTCGCCTCCGTGGACACCTCGCGCATGACGAAGAAGGAGCTGGCAGTCCATGAGAAGCTCCAGGATCTCATCGCCCGAGAGCAGGAGTTGCACGACATCGCCCGCCCCGACAACGAGAGCACAACGGACGAGGATCGCCAGGCAGCCTGGAAGGAGCTACGGGAGCTGTGGCACCAGAAGAACGACCTTGAGCGCGCGGAGCGCAACACGCTTCTCGCCAAGGCGGCGGAGAGCTACGGCGTGAAGGGCGCGGAGGCCAAGGAGCTAGTGGAGACGGTGAAGGCCGTGTACGAGGCAACGCAGTCTGGCTGGGGCGGCGGACCGCACAACCGCGGCGGCGGCCGCCGCGGACGGAGGTAGGTCGTGGATATATCACGCAGAGGTTTCATCGGTGGCGCGGCGGCGTTCGCCGCAGTGGCGAAGGGGTTCGCGGCGGCGGCGCCCGACGCTTCGGTGTTCGAGGTGTCGGGCCGGCGCGCGGCCGATTTCCTCCTGTGCCGCCGCGCGTATCTCGACATCTGTGGGCGCCTGCCCGCCAAGGAGGAGGTGCGCAGCTTCGTCGCGAGCGGCAAGCAGGGCAAATACGAGAGGCTGGTTGACGACCTTCTCGCCTCCGACGGCTTCGCCGACTTCTGGAGCATGCGCTACTGCGACATCCTCCGCGTGAAGAGCGAGTTCCCGATCAACCTCTGGCCCAACGCAGTGTACGTCTATCATCGCCGCATACGCGAATCTGTCGCGAGCGACGAGCCGTGGGACGCATTCGCCCGCGCGCTCCTGGGCGGGCGCGGCAGCAACTTCCGCGTGCCGGAGGCGAACTTCATGCGCGCGCTCGCGCGCCGGAGCGCGGAGGGGCTCTCCGAGGCGGCGTCGGCCACGTTCCTCCTGGAGCCATCGGAGAAATACGCGCGCTACTTCTCTCGCGTCGCGTGGAAGCCCACGCGCGAATGGAAGGAGGAGATCGTCTATCTGAAGGACGGCCCGGCGGACGCGACGCCCGAGGCGTTCCTAGCGCAGCTGGAGGGGCCGCTGAGCGCGCAGTTCCACGCCGCGCCCGTGAAGCGCGTCCACTGGTGGCTCTTCGGGTCCATGCCGGCCCCCGACCGCCTCAAGGAGTGGACGGCGGTCTTCAGGAAGGGCGGCCTGCGGCTGAAACCCCTCCTGAGGCACGTGTTCACCTCCCCCGCCTACCGCGCCGGCCCCATCAGGGGCGGATTCCCCGCCCGCCGGCTCGACGCCGAGGTGCTCGACGACGCGATCTGCGACCTCACCGGCGCCACGCGCGACTTCCAGTCCATCGCCCCCGAGCCTTTCACCTTCCTGCCGCCGGCGCGCCGCTCGATCCTCATCGAGGACGGCTCCATCACGAGCGCCTTCCTGCTGCTCTTCGGCCGCCCCGCGCGCGACAGCGGGCTTCTGGAGGAGCGCAACAACGCCATCACGGCCAAGCAGCGCCTCTACCTCTTCAACTCCGGGCGGCTCTGGGACAACCTCGGCCGCATCGAGTATGAGCCGTATTTCCGCAAACTGGAGCGCAAGGAGCAGATCGAGGACATCTTCATGCGCTTCCTCTCGCGTCCGCCAACGAAGGGCGAGCTCTTCCTCGTGGACAAGAAGAACACCATCTCCACCCGCGAGCTCACGTGGTTCCTCGTGAACTCGCGAGAATTCCTCTACCGCATCTGAGGGCGCGCCAATGAAAAGCAAACCGGCGAAAAGCGTGATAGAGATATGGCTCGGCGGCGGCCCCAGCCAGCTGGAGACGTTCGATCCCAAGCCCGACGCCCCGCGCGAGGTGAACAACGGCATGAAGGCCATCCCCACGAACGCCTCGTTCAAGGTGCACGAGTGGCTGCCGAAGCTCGCGCAGTGCGCCGACCTCTACTCCGTGGTGCGAACTCTCACGCATCCACACGGCGGACACGAGACGGCCGCCTACCTCATGCAGACAGGCCGCAACCCCGGCGGCGGCGTGGTGTACCCCGCCCTCGGCGCGATGATCTCCTCCATGAAGCGTAAGAACTACCAGGGCGACCTCCCCCCGTTCGTGATCCTCACGCAGGGCAAGGGGCGCTTCTCCGAGATCGGCTTCCTCGGCGAGGAGCACGCCCCCCTCGTCACGGGCGGCAACCCCGCCGCCGCCCGGTTCGTCGTGGACGGCATAGTGCCGCCCGGCGGCATCACGAACGAGGAGCTTGACAGGCGCTTCGAGCTGGCCGCGCGCCTAGACCGCCTCCCGCACGACGCCGCCTTCGACGCCGCCGGCGCCGCCGCGCGCAAGATCATCACCGGAACGGCGGCGCAGACGTTCGACCTCGCGCTCGAGTCCAACGAGACGCGCGACCGATACGGCCGAAACGTCTTCGGGCAGTCCCTCCTCGCCGCCCGCCGCCTGGTGGAGTACGGCGTCCCCTACATATCAGTCAACTACATGGGCATCTGGGACTCCCACAAGCGCCACTTCGAGACGATCAAGCGCCCAACCGCCGACGTGGACACCGCCGTCTCGGCGTTGTTGACCGACCTCAAGGCCCGCAACCTCCTAGGCGACACGATCGTCTGGATGACCGGCGAGTTCGGCCGCACCACGAAGATCGACATGGACCCCACCTGGCAGGGCGGACGCCACCACTTCCCGCGCTGCTTCTCCGCGCTCGTCGCCGGCGGCGGATTCAAGGGCGGCGTCGCCGTGGGCAAGAGCGACGACACCGCGGCCAACGTCAAGGACCGCCCCGTGACGCCCGCCGACTTCCTCGGCTCCATCTGCGAGCTCGCCGGCATCAACCCCGACGACCACCTCCCCAACGGCAAGGGCTTCGAGCTGCCCGTCCTGCC
>CAMOHV010000214.1 GCA_946615275.1 uncultured Verrucomicrobiota bacterium
ATTGCATTTTCCCCTTGCGCCGGAATCGTGGATTTGGCATAATGGTTGCGTTGAATCTTTCAGCTGCGCAGATGTGGTTTTGCGAGTTTCGTCAGGCCGCGCGGCCTGGCTTGCAGATGGCGCGGCTTTGCGACTGGCACTGGAGGCAAGATGAACAGACGCGAATTCCTCATGGCCTCTGCCGCGACTGCGGCGGCGGGGTGCTGCACCGGGCAGGGGAGCCAATCCGGCGTGCGGCCTACGCGCTTCCCGCCCATGAAGGTGGATGGGCTTGAGCCGCGCCCGGATTTCTGGCGCGTGCGGCCGGGGGAGATAGTGGAGCTGTGCGCGAACGCCGCAAAGTGTTCGCGCAAGGAGGTCATCTGCCGCACACCGCTTGGATATCCCGTGTACGCGCTCTTCTACGGCGACTTCAACGAGCCGCCGCCGCAGACGAACTGGTCCGCCGGGCAGGGATCCACCACCTACCGCAACTACACTGGGCGGCCGGCGGGCGGCAGGCAGACGTTCCTTTTCCTGGCGGGCGTGCATGGCGCGGAGCCGGAGACCGTGGCCGGGGCCGTGAACCTGATCCAGACGCTCGAGACGGGCGCGGACTTCCGAGGCCGCCGCCACGACGATCTGGCGGAGCTGATCGCGCAGTACCGCCTCATCGTCGTCCCGTGCGTGAACATGGACGGACGCGCCATCTCCCCGGACCATCTGCGCGGCGTCGACTGGAACACCTTCCGCCACGTCTCGCAGGGCACGTGGAAGGACGGCTCGCGCATAGGCTGGCGCGGCAGCAAGGCGTGGTTCCCGCTTCCGCTGGACCGCGTGGCCTACCCCGGCGGCTATCCCAACGCCGACGGCTACAACATCATGCACGACGCCGCGCCGGGAGACATCCGCACCGCCGAGGCGCGCGCCCTCCTCAAGCTCGCCGCCCGCTGGCGCGTGGACGCGCTTCTGAACGGGCACTCCTTCGAGCACCGCCCCACCGTGCTCGCGCCAACGGCGATAGACTACCCAGAGAAGCTCGCGCGGGGCCGCGCGATCCGCCTTCGCTGCAACAAGGCGCTTCACGCCGCCGGGCTCACGCCTTCGCCCCCGCCGCCGCCGGAGAAGGACTCCCCCAGCAAGCCCGGCATAAACCTCAACAACGTCCTCTCGCTCTCGTCCGGCGCGATCGCCCTCACGCTCGAAAGCAGTGTCTCCTACGACAGGCCTGACAAGCCGCCGCGCTCGAAGCCCACACGCAAATACACCTTCGACGAGCTCATGGAGCCTACTTTCATCACGCTGCGCGAATATCTCGCGGACGGGCTTGAGAAGCCCTTCCTCGTTCGCGGCGGCGAGAAGGTGCTGGAGGACTAGCGACGGGCGCCTCCAGGACAATGCGACTAGGGAACGACAGGAGAATGTGATGAACAGGAAGATGATAATTGCCGCGCTGGCGGCGGTGGTGGCGGGCGGCGCGGCGGCAGGCGCGGACGACGCCTGGATCGCGAAGATACGCCGCGACCATCCCAGGCTCTTCTTCAACCGCGAGACATGGCCGTCCGTGAAAGAGCGCGCGCTTTCGCCGTCGTGCGGGAAATACTACCGCAAGCTTCTGTCGGCCTGCGACGCATATCCGGCAAATCCGGTGTGCGAGGATTTCGGGCCTGTCTCCAGCCTGCCTTCCACTCCGATCAAGCCCGTGAAGGAATGGGGCGCGGCGGCGGCGAACTGCGCGTTCGCGTGGAGAATGACCGGGGAGCGCAGGTACCTCGACAAGGCGAAGGAGATGCTGCGCGTGAGCATCGCCGCCTACAACGCGGCGTACCGCAATCGCCGGGCGGTGCATTGGTACTCCACCGGACGCATCCTCGCCATCTGCGCATACGACTGGATCTTCGAGGCGCTGACGGACGACGAGCGCCGCGCGATAGTCGTGCCGCTCCTGCGGCATGTCAGCGACGTCCAGCCAGGCAAGGGCAAGCCGTTCGTGACGCGGCTCAACTACGGGCGGCCACCGTCCGGCTGGTACGGCACGCGCTCCCTGCCATGGTATGCCGGGCTTGCGGCATACGGCGACGGCATCTGCGACGAAGTGGCGCTCGGGCTCCTCAAGGCGGGCTACAAAGGGTCGATGGAGATGCTGGAATACCGCGACGCCAGCGCCGGCGACGACGGGGGGCTCTCCGTGGGCGTGCCGGGCTACGCCATGGGGGCCTATCCCTGGGCGCACTTCAACTTCTTCCACACGTGGCGGTCCGCCACGGGCGAAAACCTCGCGGCGCGCTATCCGCATCTCGCGCTGTTCATGAACTGGATATGGTGGTACTCCATCCCTTCGGCGGATCCCAAGCGCCTCTTCGAATACGGCTACGGCGACGGCCAGCACTCGAGCAACATCCTCCCCGCGCACAACCTCTACGAGCACGCCGCGCAGTACATGCTGTTCTTCAGGGACGTGGACCCGGACGCCGCCCGCCTGGCCGCGACGCTCCAGCGGTACGCCCCCAACGACGCCATCGGCTCGTCCTGGCCGATGTATCCGTTCATCCTGCCGGACAATCCGGGGGTAAGGCCGTTCGCCCCCGAAGAGCTTGACGCGCGCCTGCCCAAGGCCCGCCATTTCGAGTTCCTGGGCCAGACGTTCATGCGCAGCGGCCGCCGCCCCGACTCCACCTACTGCCTCTACACCGCCGGCTCGAAGACGACCGTGCACAAGCACTACGACGAAAACAACTTCGTGATCTTCAAGAACGACTTCCTCGCCCTGGACTCCGGCACGCGGGCGGTGGAGACGGACACGCAGCTGCGCTACTACTACGCCCAGACCGTCGCCCACAACTGCGTTCTGGTGCACAAGCCAGGCGAGAAGATGCCCGTCCACTGGGGGCGCACGAGCAGCGAGCCGGAGGCGAAGGTGGGCCATGGCGGACAGGTGGCGGGCGCCGCCAAGGTCCTGGCGTTCGCAACGAATCCGCTCTTCTCCTACGTCGCCTCCGACGCCGCGCCCGTCTACCAGGGCAAGGCCACGGCCGTCGTGCGCCAGTTCGTCCACGTGCAGCCCGACTATTTCGTGGTGTACGACCGCGTGGACGCCGCCGACCCGTCATACCGCAAGGAATGGCTGCTCCACACGGAGAACGAGCCGTGCGTGGAGGGGAACCTGATGCGGGCGGACTGCGGAAAGGGGAGGCTCTTCTGCGAGACGCTCCTTCCGGCCGGCGCGCGCATCTCCAAGGTGGGCGGGCCGGGGCGCGAATTCTGGGCGTCCGGCAAGAACTGGGAGATGGACCCCACGTTCAAGGCTGGCGCAGAGGCCGCCGCGAAGAGGACCGGAATCGGCACGTACTTCGGCAAGTGGCGCATGGAGGTGTCCCCTGCGGCGTCGGCGAAGGAGGATCGCTTCCTGCACGTGCTCACGGCGGCAGACACGGGCCGAGAGGCTCCGGTGCGCGCCGAGCTTGTCCGCGAGGATGGCCGCGACGGCGTGACGCTTTCCATCCCGGACGGAACCCTTGACGGCAAGACTGGGCGGCTTGAGGTGACATGCCTCTTCAACCGCTCCGGCGACGTTGGCGCGGAGGTGCGCTGCCGCCTGGCGGACGCCGAAGGCAAGGGCGTTTCGCGGAGCTTCGCCCTCGGCAACACAATCCAGCCGCAGGCGGGGGTGTTCCCTGCGCAGAACTGAACGAAGAGAGGAGTACGACAATGAAGAGAGCGAAAATTAAGATATGCACGTGCGGTGCGGCGGCGGCCGTTGCCGCGTCGCTGAGCCTGGCCGCGTCGGGCGCGAATCTCGCATGGGACCCGAACGGCTCTGGCGGCTGGGGAGATTCCACGCGGTGGCAGGGCGGCGGCACGCCCGGCGCAGGGGACACGGTCTCCTTTTCCGGCTGCACGGGCATAGTGACTGCGGCGGACGCGGCGTATCTTTCCGGCATTTCCGCCGTGACGTTCGCGAACGGCGCAGGGCTCGTCTTCTCCAACGAGGCCGGCGAGGCTGATCTTTCCTGCGGAGCGAAGTTCACCGGCGATGGAGTGCTCATCAAGAGGGGCGGCGGCGACGTGCGCCTCACATGCGTGGAGACGGCGGCAAAGCAGGCGTTCTGGATGACGCGCGGCATCGAGGTGTACGACGGCAGGTTCTTCATGCCGAGGAGCATCAACAAGGAGTGCTGGATCAAGCGGCTGGCCGTCTACGATCCCGGCGTCTTCGTCCAGGCGGGCAACAGCCAGGTGTCGTACGTCGATGGCGGGCTGTACGGAGACGGGACGATATCGAAC
>CAMOHV010000215.1 GCA_946615275.1 uncultured Verrucomicrobiota bacterium
CACAAATCTCAATTGCCACAATTGTTCACAAATCGCAAATGGCAAATGGCTCCTTGCCCCACCGCGCGGGACGCGCGACCCTACCGAACGACACGGGACAAATTCTCAATTCTCAATTCGCCTATTGATTTACGGGGCGGAAGAGGCTATAATACAACGCATGAAAAAATGCGATGTGATAGTGGTAGGAGCGGGCGTTGTGGGATGCGCTGTAGCCCGCTCTCTCACGCGCTACAACCTCAACGTCGCCGTCCTCGAGGCGGGGAGCGACGTCGCGGAGGGCGCGAGCAAGGCGAACAGCGCGATAGTCCACGCCGGCTTCGACGCGAAGCCCGGCACGAACAAGGCGAGATTCAACGTGCTGGGCAACAGGATGTTCGAGGACGTGTGCCGCGAGCTGCGCGTCCCGTTCCGGCGCAACGGCTCGCTGGTGCTGGCGTTTGGCGAGGAGGAGGAGAAGGCTCTCGCCGACCTCGCCGCGCGCGCCGCCACGAACGGAGTGCCCGTGGAGATCATCGGGCAGGACGATCTGCGGGCGCGCGAACCGAACGTCTCGCCGGAGGCGACGGCGGCGCTCTGGGCGCCGACGGGCGGAATATGCTGCCCTTACGAGCTCACGTTCCGCATGGCCGAGAACGCCGCCGCGAACGGCGCGGAGTTCTCGTTCGACGCGAAGGTGGTTGGACTGCGCCGCAACGAGGCGTCCGACTCATGGGAGGTTGAATGCGCCGACGGCCGGACCTTCGCCGCGCGCGCCGTGGTGAACTGCGCCGGCATACACTCCGACGAGCTCAACAACCTAGTGAGTGCCACGAAGTATTCGATCCAGGCCCGGCGCGGAGAGTATCTGATGCTCGACAAGGACGAGGACGGGACGTTCTCCGCGACCATGTTCCAGGTTCCGTCGAAGATGGGCAAGGGCATTCTCGTCTCGCCCACGGTGGACGGCACTGTGATCGTGGGCCCCACGGCCGAGGACATCCCCGACAAGGAGGACCGCGCCACCACCTACGCAGGCCTCGAGAAGGCCGTGGCGGGGGCGCGGCGCACGTATCCAAAGCTGCCGCTGGGCAAGGCCATAACGGAGTTCAGCGGGCTCAGGGCGCACGAGACGACGGTGGGGGACTTCATCCTCGGCGAGGCGCCCGACGCGGAGATGTTCTTCAACGCGGTTGGCGTGGAGTCGCCCGGCCTCACCTCCGCCCCGGCGATAGGCGAGTTCCTCGCGGAGGCGGTGGCGGCTAGGCTGCGAGTCTCGCGCAAGAACCCCGCGCTCATATCCAAGGACGTCTCGTGGTGGCCCAAGACGCGCGAGCTGCCGCCCGACGAGCTGGCGGACCTCGTGGCGCGTGAACCGGCGTTCGGCAGGGTCGTCTGCCGGTGCGAGTCCGTCACCGAGGGCGAGATACGCGCGGCGATCCGCGCACGCGTCGGCGCGCGCACGCTCGACGGAGTGAAGCGCCGCACGCGCTCCGGCATGGGGCGCTGCCAGGGCGGGTTCTGCACGCCGCGCGTCATCGAGATACTCGGCGCGGAGCTGGGCCAGCCGCCGGAGGCGTTCCTCCTCTCGCGCAAGACGGCCCCGAAGGGCCTCATGGGAGGGGCGCGCTCAGGCGCGGCCGACGCGATCGCGGACGAGCTGATCGACGTGCTTGTGATCGGCGCCGGCCCCGCCGGCCTCGCGGCCGCCTGCGCAGCCAAGGAGGACGGCGCGGAGAGGGTGCTGGTCCTCGAGCGCGACGACGCGCCCGGCGGCATTCTCCAGCAGTGCATCCACAACGGCTTCGGGCTCCACCGCTTCAAGGAGGAGCTGACCGGCCCGGAATACGCGCAGAGATACGTAGACATGGCGCAGGCGCTCGGCATCCCGGTGGTGTGCGGCACGATGGTGCTGGGCATCGAGAAGGGCGCGCCGATCAGAGTCACGGCAATGAGCCCGCGCGGGGGCCTGAGGATATACCGCACGAAGGCGGTGGTGCTGGCGATGGGGTGCAGAGAGCGTCCGCGCGGAGCGCTCATGACGCCAGGGACGCGCCCCGCCGGCGTGTACACGGCGGGCACTGTGCAGCGCCTTGTGAACATGGACGGCATCATGCCCGGAAAGCGCGTCGTGATCCTCGGCTCCGGCGACATCGGCCTCATCATGGCGCGCCGCCTCACGTTCTCCGGCGCGAAGGTGCTTGCGTGCATCGAGATCATGAAGAAGAGCTCGGGCCTCATGCGGAACGTAGTGCAGTGCCTGAACGACTACGACATCCCGCTGCTCCTGCGCCACACCGTCACGGACGTCGAGGGCGTTGAGCACGTGACGGGCGTGAAGGTGAGCGAGGTGGACGACGACCTCAAGCCCATACCCGGCACCGAGACGCACTACGACTGCGACACGCTGGTCCTCTCCTGCGGGCTCATCCCCGAGAACGAGCTCACTCGCAAGGCGGGCGTGGAGATGGATCCGCAGACGCGCGGGCCGAAGGTGGACGCCGCGATGGCGACGTCCGTCCCCGGCATATTCGCCGGCGGCAACGTGGTGCGCGTATACGACCTTGTGGACTGGGTGTCGCGCGACTCCGCCATAGCCGGCAGGAGCGCCGCAAGATACGCCAGGGAGATGGTCATATGAATGTTCACAAATGTCAATTGGCACAATTGTTCACAAATCGCAAATGTCAATTTGCTTCTGCGACAATGGCGGCATTTGTGAACTGTTGAGATTTGCGAACAATGATGAAGCGATAGACAAGGAGTTCCAAGATGAAGATGATATGCATCAACTGCCCGAAGGGATGCGAGCTCGACGTCGAGCGCGGCGCCGACGGCGAGGTGCGCGTGACGGGTCACACGTGTCCGCGCGGCGAAGAGTACGGGAAGTCCGAGTTCGTGAACCCAACGAGGATGGTCACGGGCCTTGTGCGCGTGGCGGGGATGCGCAAGCCGCTTCCGGTGAAGACGCGGACGGCCGTCCCCAAGGCGAAGATATCGGAAGTGCTGTTCGCCCTATCCCAGACGACGGTGCAGCTGCCCGTTGCGATCGGCGACGTGGTTATCCCCAAGGTCGCGGACACGGGAGTGGACGTTGTGGCCACGGCGAACTACGCCTGACGCGGAGCGGAGGGTGGTGCCATGGGCATGACAAGAAAGGTCTTTCTCGCGGGGACGGCCGCATTCGCGGTGGCGCCCGCGGTTGCCGCCGGCGGACGCAGATTGAAGACGCCGCTGATGCTGGACACGAAGCGCCTGGCCGTCTACGACGGGCCGGGCATACGCACCACGTTCTTCGTGAAGGGGTGTCCGCTGAAGTGCTTGTGGTGCCACAACCCCGAGTCCATCAGCCGCGAGCCGCAGTGGGCGCGGTTCCAGCATCTCTGCAAGCACCATGAGAAGTGCACGATGGACGAGGCGACTTGCCCCACGCGCGCGCTCAAGCTCTACGGCAAGCCGATGACCATCCAGGAGATCGTCGCGAAGGCGCTGGAGGACAAGAGCTTCTACGAAGAGTCCGGCGGCGGCGTGACGCTCTCCGGCGGCGAGCCGCTGTTCTTCTGGGAGTGGGCGCTCGAGCTCTTCAAGGCGTTCAAGGCCGCCGGCCTCGACACATGCATGGACACGTCGCTCTACGCACCTCCCGCCGCCATCGAGGCGCTGATGCCGTTCGTGGACATGTGGCTCCCCGACTACAAGGCGGATGACGACGCCCTCCACAGGAAGTGCACGAACGTCTCCAACAAGATCGTCAAGGAGAATCTCGAGCGGCTCGTGGCCGCCAAGGCCAAGCTGGAGGTGCGCTGCCTCGTGGTGCCGGGCCTCACCGACGGCGCGGACATCGCCGCCCGCCACAAATACCTCGCCTCGCTCGGCATACCAAATGAGTCGGTCGTGGACCTCGAGTACTACGACTACGCCCGCTCGAAATACCTTGCGCTGGGAATGAAGGACACCATGCCGCCGAAGCCCGGAAAGTAAGAGAGGAATTCATGTTTAAAGGAAAGGGGGGCAGAACCATGAAAGCAAGGATGCAATTGTTCACGTCGCTTGTTGCGCTGTCGGCCATGGCCGCGGCGGGGGCGCGGTCGGCGTCGGAGGCGTTCTTGTCCGCCGCCAGGCGGGCGTATCCGACGGCGGCGTACGCGGAGTACACGAACACGCTGGTGAGGGCGTACGGCGTGAAGAAGGAGGACAACGCGGACCGTCCGGCGCCGGGAGGGCGCATCCGCTGGCACTACGTGGAGGGGATGCGCAACGTACGCGACATCGGCGGCTGGAAC
>CAMOHV010000216.1 GCA_946615275.1 uncultured Verrucomicrobiota bacterium
AATCGGCTTGCGCGTCACGGGCTTGTCCGGGAACACGCGGATCCAGAGCTTGCCCTTGCGCTTCATCTCGCGGTTGATGGCGACGCGGCACGCCTCGATCTGCGTTGCGGTGAGGAACCCGCGCGTCGTGGCCTTCAGGCCGAACTCGCCGTACGCGAGCTCAGCGCCGGACGTGGCCCAGCCGCCGCGGTTCCCTTTGGAGACCTTGCGGTACTTGACTCTCTTGGGCATCAGCGGCATGGCTTACCTCCCTCTTTCCTTTCTTTCGCCGCGCTCGCCGCGCTCGGGGCGCTCGCGACGCGGGCTGTTGGAACGGGCCGCCTGGAAGTTCTCCTTCTTGCAGATCCACACCTTGAGGCCGATCTTGCCGGCCGTGGTGTTGGCCTCGGCGAACCCGTAGTCGATGTTCTCGCGCAGCGTGTGCAGCGGGACCTTGCCCTCGCGGCTCCACTCCACGCGCGCTATCTCCGCGCCGTTGATGCGGCCGGAGGCGTGTATCTTTATGCCGTCAACGCCCATGTCCATCGCGACCTTCTGCGCGCGCTTCATGGCGCGCTTGAGGGCGATGCGGCGCTCGAGCTGCTGGGCGATGGCCTCGGCGACGAGCTGCGCGTCCGCGTCCGCGTCGCGCACCTCCTTGATCTCGAGGTAGACCTCCTTCTTGGTCATCTTCTCGAGCTCGCCGCGGATGCGATCCACGTCCTGGCCCTTGCGGCCGATGATCACGCCGGGGCGGGCGCTGTAGAGCGAGACTCGCACGCGGTTGGCGTAGCGCTCAATCTCGATCTTCGAGATGCCGGCCTCGACGAGGCTCTTCTTGACGTACTCGCGGATCTTGCGGTCCTCGACGAGGAAGTCGCCGAAGAGCCTCTTGGGCGCGAACCAGCGGCTGCGCCAGGCGCGGTTCACCGGCAGACGGAACCCTGTTGGATTTACTTTCTGACCCATTATTTGGACTCCTTGCCGTCCGTCAGGACGACTTTGCAATGGCAGAGACGGTGGGCTATCGGATGGGCCGACCCGCGGGCCGTGGGCCAGAAGCGGCGGATTCGGACGGATTCGTCGAACACCGCGAGCTTGACCTTGAGCGGGACCCCTTCGAGGCCGTGGTTGTTCACGGCGTTGGCAGCCGCGCTGCGGAGAGTCTGCCTGAGGATGGCCGCCGCCTTCTTAGGCGAGAACTCGACCACCTTGAGGGCCTCCTCGAGCGGCTTGCCCTGACATTCGCGGGCGAGCGGACGGCCCTTCGCCGCCGACATGCGCGCGTTGCGTGTTATGGCAATCACTTCCATGGCTAGACCTTACCTCTTTTCTTCCTTCTTGACGAGGGCGCCGTGCGACTTGAACGTGCGCGTGGGCGCGAACTCGCCGAGACGGTGGCCGACCATGTTCTCGGTCACGTAGACCTGCACATGCTGCCTGCCGTTGTGCACCGCGAACGTAAGCCCCACGAAGTCCGGGAGCACCATCGAGCGGCGGCTCCACGTCTTGATCGGCTGCTTCTTGTTAGCGGCCTTCATCTTCTCGACCTTGCGCAGAAGCGAATCCTCCACGTAAGGCCCCTTCTTCAATGAACGCGCCATCTGTTATTTCCTCCGCTTGACGATGACCTTGTTGGACGCCTTGTTCGGCTTGCGGGTCTTGCCGCCCTTGGCGAGCTGGCCCCACGGCGAGCACGGGTTCGTGCCGCCGGACGTGCGGCCCTCGCCGCCGCCCATCGGGTGGTCGACAGGGTTCATCGCCACGCCGCGCACCGTCGGGCGGATGCCCAGGTAGCGCTTGCGCCCGGCCTTGCCGAGCTGGATGGAGCCCCAGTCCTTGTTGCCCACCGCCCCGATCGTCGCCTTGCAGCGCGCGTCGAAGATGCGAACCTCGCCGGACGCGAGCTTGAGCGTCACGGTGTCGCCGTCGCGGGCCATCACCTGCGCCTCGTTGCCCGCGGAGCGGGCCACCTTCGCGCCCTGGCCGGGGATGAACTCCACGGCGTGGACCATCAGGCCGAGCGGGATCTTGCCGAGCGGCAGGCAGTTGCCAACCGTGGCCTCGGCGTCGGCGCCGGACATCACCTTGTCGCCCTGCTTCAGGCCCTCGGGGGCCAGAATGTAGGCGTACTCGCCGTCCTCGTACTTGAGAAGCGCGAGGTTGGCGCTGCGGTTCGGGTCGTACGCGATGTGCTCGACGACCGCCTGCACGCCGTCCTTGTTGCGCAGGAAGTCCACCTTGCGGTAGCGGCGCTTCACCCCGCCGCCGCGGTGGCGCACGGTGATGACGCCCGTGTTGTTGCGCCCGGCGTGCTTGCGCACCGCCTCGGTGAGCGACTTCCGGGGCTTCTTCTCGGTTATCTCCTCGAACGTGGAGGACACGCGGAAGCGCAGTCCCTCGGAGCGAGGCTTGTATTTCTTGAGTGCCATGGTTCTACCACTCCCTTACAGCATTTCTATGCGTTCGCCGGCCTTAACCTCGACGATCGCGCGCTTCCAGGTGCTCTCCACCTTCTGGCGGCGCGTGCCGCGGATGGTCCTGAGACCGCCCTTCATGTTCGCCGTGCGCACCGCGAGGACGTGCACGCCGAACTTCTCCTCCACCGCCTGGCGGATCTGGGGCTTGGTCGCCTCCCTGTCCACCTCCAGGAAGTACTGGTTGAGCGCGGAGAGCCTGGAGCCCTTCTCCGAGAGGATCACGCGCTTGATGATTTCCTTGGCCATCACTTGGTCTCCTTTCCGGCCGCACGGGCCATGAGGGCGTCGAAGCCGGCCTTGTCCGCGACAATGTTCTTGAAGAGAAGAACCGCGTATGGGTTGATCTCCTGCGCCGTGGCGGAGTCGACGCGCGGAAGGTTGCGGACCATCAGGTCGAGCATCTCGTTGGGCTCGGCCGTGAGGACGAGCGCGCTGCGCTCCACGCCGATGCCCTTGAGGAACGCGCTCATGAGCTTCGTCTTCGGGGCCTCGAACTTGAACTCGGAGACGACGATCACGTCGCCCGCCGCGATCTTCTCGGCGACGGCGCGCTTGAACGCGAGCTTCATCACCTTCTTGTTCACCTTGACGGTCCAGTCGCGGGCCTTCGGGCCGTGCGCCACGCCGCCGCCGCGCCACACAGGGCTCTGGCGGAAGCCCGCGCGGGCCCTGCCCGTGCCCTTCTGCTTCCAGGGCTTCTTGTTGGAGCCGGCGACCTCGCCCTTGCTCTTCGTGTGCGCGCTCCCCGCGCGCATCGCGTTGCGGATCGCCGTGACGGCGTCCTTGAGCGCCTGGGCGCCCTTGTCCAGCTCGAGCTCGGCGTCGTCGATCGTGAGATCGGCGGCGGCCGCGCCGGCCGACGTGTATTGCTTGATAGTAGCCATGGTTTACTTTGCCCCCTTCTTCGCCTTGAACGCGATCACCGCGTTCTTGAGGGACTTGCGGACGATCACCGTGCCGTTGCGGGCGCCGGGTATCGATCCCTTGATGAGCAGCGCGTTGTCCTCCGGGCGGATCGCCACCACCTCGAGGTTCGTCGCCGTGCGGGTGACGTCGCCCATGTGGCCGGGCATCTTCTTGCCCTTCTCGATCCAGCCGGGGAGGTCGCGCGCGGCAAGGCCGCCCGTGCGGCGCTTGGAGTGGCCGCCGTGCGTCATGTTGCCGCCCGCGAACTTGTAGCGCTTCAGGACGCCGGCGAAGCCCTTGCCCTTCGTCGTGCCCGTGACGTCAACATACTTGACGCCCTTGAAGTTCTCGACGGTGAGCACGTCGCCCACCTTCACCGTCTCGCCATCGTCCAGCGCGAACTCCCTGAGGATCCGCACCTTCCTGTCCACGAGGCCGCCCGTCTTCTCCTGATGGCCGGCGACCGCCTTGGTGAGACGCTGCTTCTTCTGCTCGCCGAAGCCAAGCTGCGCGGCGACGTACCCGTCCCGCTCCTCGGTCTTCAGCTGCACCACCGGGCAGGGCCCCACCTCGATGACGGTCACGCACACGCGCTTCCCGTCCTCGGTGAACACCTGGGTCATGCCCACTTTCTTTCCAATCAAACCTTCCATCGCGAGCCTCCTTACACCTTGATGGTGATGTCAACGCCCGCGGGCAGGTTCAACTTCTTCAGCTCGTCGATCGTCTTGGCCGTGGGGTTCACGATGTCAAGAAGGCGCTTGTGCGTGCGCATCTCGAACTGGTCCATGGACTTCTTGTCCACGTTCGGCGAACGGTTCACCGTATAGCGCTCAACGCGCGTCGGCAGCGGGATCGGCCCCACCACCTGCGCCCCCGTCCCCCGGGCCGTG
>CAMOHV010000217.1 GCA_946615275.1 uncultured Verrucomicrobiota bacterium
ACTTTCCGCTTTTGCTCTCCACAAAAATTCCGCTTTTGAAATCCACGCGACAGGATGTATTTTCGTGTTGCATAAAACGCATTGGATATGATATGATACCCATATCGCATACTGTAAACTAGGCGCGCCGTCATTCGGCGCGCGCCGGAAATAGGAGAGCCTGGAGATGGAAAAAGCATATTATGCGGGCGCGCGTGACGCGCGCAACGGGGAAGAATCCGTGAAGCGGCGCCCCCGCCGCTTCCTGCCGGTCGCTTTCGCGGCCATGACGATCGCCGCGGCCGCCGCCCATGCGAAGACGACGGCGTGGATCGGTACGGAATCGGGAACCCTCTCCACCGCCGCCAAATGGAACAACGGACTGCCCGAGGCCGGCGACAGCATCGTGATCTCCAACGTGGCCGAGGCGGCGATCAGCGTGGTGAACGACCTTGAAGCGCTGGAATACAATGCGCTGCACCTGCACGGGGCCAATGCGATAAACCTCTCCGGGGAGCCTTTCACGCTGACTGGCAGCGTGGAGATGAAGGCCGCCGGCAGCGTGGTGGACAACTTCATCACCAACACGTCAAGCACCGCGAAGCTTGCCGTGATCAATTCCACGTGCACATGCACGTTCAACGGCGACGTGGTTCGCACGCGATCCGCCACAACGTACCTCACCGAGGGACCGGGCACTCTGACCTTGAACGGGAGGCTGATCGTGCCCAGCACGGTGTACTTCCGGCCAAGAAGTTCCCAGTCGATACGCTGCAACGGCCCGGTGATCGTGACGAAATGCGATGGAACGTACGAGAACCCCTTCTACGGCGTGAACTATCTGTCGTCCACGGAAAACGAGATCGGCACACTGAACTTGAACTACTACTCGTTCGTGCTTGAAAAAGACGATGTGCTTTCTCCGGACACCGTGATCTCTTTCACCGGCCATGAGAACAGGGGCGACCTGCGGCTGAACGGACACAGCCAGGTGGCGAACCGCCTTTCGGGCGGCAGCGCCGTGAGCGGGAACAGCAGCAGAATCAACTCGACGGGGACGCCGACTCTGACGCTGAAGGCCACGGCCAGCGCAACGACCGGCGCGAGCATACGAGACAAGATAACGCTCGTCTATTGGCCCGACGACGGATCGTGCAAGCAGACGTTCGAGAACCGCGTTTCTACGACCTCCGGCGACCTGGTCGTCTCCAACGGCACCATCGTCCTCACTGGCACCACCACGTTCCCCAACGTGCCGCGCGTCGAGGTCGCCGCCGGCGCGACGTTCGACATGGGCTCCACGACGCGCGCCCTCATCGGCCTCAAGACGCTCCAGATGGGCGAGAACGCAAGGTTCAAGGCGGCATCAGCAGTCTCGCCGTTCTCCAATTTCAGCGTCGCGTTCGACGTGGCGCAGTCGTCGCTCATCGAGATTCCGGCGGGCTTAGATATGGCCTGCGACTCCTTCAAGGTGGGCGGGGTTCCGCTTGCGAAGGGCCGCAGCTACACCGGCGCCGACAATCCGTCGCCGGGCGACGCCACGCCCATCGCGCAGCTTTCGGGCAGCGGCAGAATATACGTGCCGTACAGCGTAAACGGCGCCGTGTTCACGTGGATCGGCGGATCCGACGGCGATGCGCTCGCATCGGCCGCCAACTGGAAGGGCGGCGAGGCGCCGAGCTTCGACGGCTCCGAGAACCTCGTGTTCGGCGAGGGGACGGCAAGGGCCGTCGTCTCCGGAACGGTGTCGGCCTATTCCATATCCATAGTCACCAATGCGCCGTTCACGCTCGCCGCGGCCGACGACGGCGCGAAGATACTCCTTGGCGACGGCGGGCTCACGATAACGAACGCGGTGGATTCCACGGTCGTGGCGCACACGATATCGTGCCCGATGGAGATATACTCCTCGCCCCAGAACATGCCGCAGACGTGGTTCGTGGCGTCCAACGCCACCTTCTCCAACGCCGCCCCCGTCTCCTCCAGCTCGGCCTCCAGCGCGCTCACGCTTCGATCGTACGGCAGGACGTACTTCTGCGCCGACAACTCGTCGCTTCTCGCGCCGCTCGTGATCACCAACATCAGCACGGCCTCGCAGCCGTACATATACAACATGAAGGGCCTCGGCGCGCCGAGCCGGTTCACGACGGTGTGGGGCGCCAACCCAAGGTTCATGACGTCGAGTCCGTCCGGCGGAAGCCTCACGAACGAGACTCCGCTCAGGCTGCACAGCGGCCTCACGAACACGGAAGGGGCGTACATCAACAGCTCTTCTAACGCCAAGCTCTATCTGGCCGGGAAGGTGGCTTTCGTCGCGTCCGGCTCGATAAGCCAGCCCGAGATGTATTTCCACGGCGAGACGCATTTCATCGGCGGGGTCACGAACGAGAGCACCAAGTACACGAGCTGGCGAATAGTGAACAACCACGTCTGGATCGAGGGCGACGGCATAAGGCAGAACGTCTCGCTCATCGTCGACTACGGCGGAACGGTGCACATCGCCGCGCCGTCGAACAGCTGGACCCAGCTCCAGGGATACAAGAACGCCTTCATGTGCCATGGGACGAACGTGCTTGCAAAGGGCAAGCCGGTGTGCATGAGCTCCGACACCCAAGTGTATCGTTCGTCCGCCACCGTCCTTGACCTGAACGGCTACGGCCAGAGCGTTTCGCGGTTCTATCCCGGATGGAGCGTGAAGAGCTATCCTGAGATATTCACCACGTTGAGGAGCGCGACGCCTGCGATGCTCGAGATCGCTGCGGACACGGCGTACGACGACGTTCTGCCGGTGAAGGTGACCGGGGCCGCAGGCATCAAGTTCAACGCGGCGGGATCTCTCACGTTCACGAACTTCACGGCCTCCACGACGGGGACCTTGGAGGTGGACAGGGGCACGGTGCGCTTCGCGGCGGGGTCCGGCTGGACCGCCGCCACGAACGTCGTCCTCGCGGGCGGGACGCTGGCGGTGGGGGCGGGCGCGGGCGCGAAGGCGTTCGGCCCCCAGCAGGGAAAGTCGGCCGCCTGGATGACGTACACGGACGGCACGCTTGAGATCGCGGCCGACGAAGAGGCCACGATGTGCGCCGTGGCGGTGCCGAAGGGCAACGGGCATTTCCGCTATCTCGCGCCGGGCGTCTACGGCGGCGCGGCGGCGGGTCTCGACGCGGCGCATACGCTGGGCTGGATTGCCGGCGGCGGCAGGCTGAGGATACTCAGGAGCGGCGACTCCGGAACGATCATCATCGTGAAGTAGGACAATGGGAGAATACGACGCCGGAACGCTCTCCGTCTCAAACGGGACGCTTCTCGTCTCGAACTCGCGGTACGAGAGGGTTTCGTCCGAGCCGGCCGGCGTGGACTTGTATCCCGCCTTCAGCGCCGACGTGCGGTTCAAATACGGCGGCGCATCGACGAACTGCGTCGTGCGCCTTTCCGGGACATGTCCGCGCATCGCGTGCGTGGGCGGGTCGAGCGCCGAACTGCAGGGCCAGACGCTCTTCCTTTGCAATCCGTCGCTCGGCCTCACGGTCCTGTTCCAGTGAGGCGCAGCCGCGGCAAGACGAGCGGGAGGTGCCCTATCCTCCTGCTTGTCCTATTCTCCTATTCGTCCTAGAACATTCCCTAGTCGCCCTCGCCCTTTGGCACTTGCGCGCCGCAGTGCGATTTGATATCATTCTTTCGGTTACTTCATCGAAAGGTCAGTCTATGGAAAAGCTCTTCAACGTCAGATCGGTCGCGGCTCTTGCGGTCTGCCTTGCAGTCTGTCCGGCGGCGGACGCCGCGCCGCGCGCAGAGGCCACGGAGTGGTTCAACGAGACGTACTCCAACTTCGTGGAGACGAGCGGCGTGAGGTGGGACGACGCCGCCGGACGCTGGACCAAGGCCGATGCGGGGGACCTGAGCGCGTACGACAGCGCCGCAGAGAAGGTGATCCTCGACACCAAGGGCCGCGAGCTCACCTTCACGCCAAGGAGGAACGGCAGCGCAAAGACCTCCGACAGGAACGCCTACGTGAAGGTGGAGGCGCACATGAAGTTCTTCGCGCTCCAGTGCGGCGAGGAATGGTCGGTGGCGGACCGATCCCAGCGGGCGGCGCTTGGCCTTCGCCGCCGCGCCGACGGTTCGCTCGTCTTCATCGGCTGGCGCGCCACGCGCGACAGCTCCATCATCCCGGGGCGCTGGACCGAGATCTCCGCCTCGAACGTTGTGCCCCAGGAGGACCACGAGTATCTCGTGACGCTCGAGACGGACAACTCGTGCGTCCCCACGCGCGTGAGGT
>CAMOHV010000218.1 GCA_946615275.1 uncultured Verrucomicrobiota bacterium
GGTCCTGTGGGCGAAGGACGACTTCACCCCCCTCAAAGGCGGGGCCAAGGTGGAGAACACTCCAGAGGGCAAAGTGCTCGTCCTCCCGCGCCCAGGCGCGGCGGCTACGCGGAGCTTCGCGCTCAAGGACGAATGGCGCGTCATAAACCTCAAGGGCGCAATGAAGGTTACGAACGTGCCGCGCGGGAAGGAGTCGTGGCAGACGGGCCGCTTCGCGATGCAGTGGTACGACGCCCGCGGCAAGACCGTAACGCCCTGGCCGGTCAACTACGGGTGGATCGGCTCGACCGACTGGATGAAGGTGGACCACGACTATCTCATCCCCTCCAACGCCGCAAGGCTCTCCATCTCCCTCTGCAACCTCTCAACCGGCGGCGAGGTGCGCTTCCGCGACGTGTCCATGACCGTCGTTAGGAACAAGACGCTCAAGCCCGGGAACGCCCCTCTCCCCGAAGGCGTTCCGGCCGACGCCGAATCGCTGGATGGCGCATGGCGCGCCGCCACGCCCACGCGCGCAAGATGGTCGATGAACGGCTGCTGGCGCTGCCGCCCGTCGCTTGACGGCGAAGGCGATGGCTTCGTGCCCGGCCCCGAAGACAACTGGTCCTGGGCCAACATACCCGACGTGTGGCTCTCTGGCGGCTCGCGCCCGTTCGCCCCGCAGACGTCCCTCGCGCCGTGGTTCGAGGACCATCCCGCCGACCTCGCGCGCATCCGCGCCGACCGCGCATGGTACGCCCGCACGTTCAAGATGCCCGCCGAGGCGAAGGGCCGCCGCGTGGCGCTCGCGCTCGACATGGTGGCCTCGCGCGCCACCGTCTACCTCGACGGCCAACGCGCCGGCGAGGTGCGCTTCCCCGGCTGCGAGGTGGACCTCACGCCGCTCGCGAAGCCCGGCGCGACGCAGTCCCTCGCAATCGACGTCACCGCCTACGCCGACGGCGAAACGCTCGTGTACAACGAAGCGAGGCGCTCCGACAAGGTGAAGAACGAAGTCCGCTTCAAGGGCATCACCGGCGACGTGTGGCTGGACATCTCGCCCAGGGCGATGCGCATCATGGACGCCTGGGCCGAGACTTCAGTCGCGCGCGGCGAGGTGAAGTTCATCGCCGAGACCGCCGGCCTCGCCCCTGGCGCCAGATGCCGCATGAGGGCGAAGGTGGCGAAGCTCGACGGCACGCAGGAGAGAACGTTCGAGGGCAAAGGCGAAGCGGACTCCGCCGGGCGCGTCTCGTTCACCGCGCCGTGGAAGGACGCCGCGCTCTGGGACGCCCACACTCCGGCGAACCGATACACCTGCTCGCTCGAATTGCGCCGCGAGGCGGACGGCGCGGCCGACGAGGCCGTGCCCTTCACATTCGGCTTCCGCGAGGTTAAGATATCGGGGCGCGACCTTCTCCTCAACGGCACGCCCGTGCATCTGCGCGCGCTCTACGACCCATCGCCCGTCCAGGCGGGCTTCTCAATGTCGCGCGAGGGCGGGCTCGCCGCCTGCCGCAACGCGGCCCTCTACGGCTTCAACGCCTTCATCGGCGGCAACTACTCCTTCGGCGCCGGCGCCGCGACGTACCTCCAGGGCATCCTCGACGCCTGCGACGAATCCGGCACCCTCTACTGTTTCACGCTTCCGCACTTCAAGGACTTCGGCGACATGCGAAAGCCCGAGGCCCAGCAGCTCTACCGTGAGACTGCTGCGAAGATCATGCGCCTCGCCCGACGCCACCCAAGCGTGATCATGTGGTCCACAAGCCACAACGCCGCCGGCTACCTCGCAGCCGGCGATCCGCTCCTCATCGACGGCATCCACGAGCACGACGGCAACCCCGTCAAGCGCGGATACGCCCGAACATGCCGCCGCATAATCGGCGAGCTCGACCCCACCCGCCCGTGCTACCACCACGAATCCGGCAACCTGGACGACTTCCACACGGTGAACTGCTATCTCGACTGGGCCCCTGTGCAGGAGCGAAGCGACTGGCTCGAGCACTGGTCCACAAAGGGCGTGAAGCCGCTCTTCTTCGTGGAGTGGGGCCTGCCGCACATATCCACATGGTCGAGCTACAGAGGCCCGCTCTTCATCTGGCGAAAGCTGGGGTACATGTCACTATGGAGCCAGGAATACGCGGCCGCGTACAGGAACGACGCCGCGTACGAGGCCACCCCCGAGATCCGCGCCGCGCTCGACGCCGAGGAACGCCTCTGGAAGATGCCGCGCGCCTTCCACTGGAACCGCCTCACCGGCCACTGCAAGGCGATCAGCAACAACTACTTCGCCGTGCAGGCGCTGTTCGCCTCCGACAACTGGCGCAGCTTCCGCGGCTGGGGCATCACGGCCGCCCTGCCGTGGGACCAGCAGGGCATCTGCCTGCGCGCGCGCACGGCGGCCCCCGCGCCGAACCCCGAATGGCCCGCGAAGCTCAAGTACCCCGGCTACTGCCCGCGCATGATCGAGACGCGCTTCGGCGACCCAGCCGAATACGCGCCCACCGCGCTGGGCCTCGCGATGAAGAGGTGGAACATGCCCGACTGCGCATGGATCGGAGGCCGAGACCCGCAGTCCGCCGCCGTGGAGAACACCTTCACCGACAAGCGCCACGTGTTCCGCCCCGGCGAGAAGGTGGAGAAGACGCTCATCGTGGTGAACGACCGCCGCCTCCCCTCCGCCGTCTACTGGAAGGCCTCGTGCGGCGCATACTCCAACAGCGGCGAGACGACCGTCGCCCCCGGCGCGCAGGCGCGCATCCCAATCTCCTTCGACGCCCCCGCGAAGCCCGGCGAACACATCATCAAGGCCGAGTTCAGATTCCCGGGCGGCGTGCGCCAGACGGACTCCTTCGCCATCAACGTGCGCGCCCCCGCCCCCGCGCCCGGCGGCGACGTGGCGCTCTTCGACCCGGTCGGAGACACCGCAAAGCTCTTCGGCCGCCTCGGGATCGCGTCCTCGCCCGCGAAGCTGCCGGCGTCCGCCCCCGCCGCGCAAACGCGGCTCGTCGTGGGCCGCAACGCGCTCACGCGCGACATCTTCCGCAACGAGATACTTCCCCTCGCGCAGGCCGGCGCCAGCGTGCTCGTGTTCGAGCAGAGCAAGGAGACGCTCGAGAGCATCGGCTTCCGCGTCCAGACGCTCGGCCTCCGCCACGTCTATCCGCGCTTCCGCGAAAAGGCGCTAGACGGCATCCTCGCCGAGGCAAACCTCCGCGACTGGGCCGGCTCCTCCACCCTCGTCCCCTCGCACTTCCTGCACACCGACAGCGCCCACTACCGCAACGGCTGCGGCTCCGAGCTCTGGGCCGGCTACCGCAACACGCGCGCGTGGCGATGCGGCAACCGCGGCGCGGTCGCAACCGTCATCCCCGAGAAGCCGACAAACGGCGACTGGTGCGCGCTCGTGGACGGCGGCTTCGACCTCCAGTACTCCCCGCTCCTCGAATGGCGCCTCCCCAACAGGGGCAAGATCGTGTTCTGCCAGCTGGACGTGACCGCGCGCACCGTGGCCGACCCTGCCGCCGACGACCTCGTCCGCCGCCTCGTCGCCTCGCTCGCCGAACGCCCCCCTCACGACATGATCGCCAATCCCCACGGCATGCAGGCCTACGCCTCAATCCTCTACTCAACCCACGGCCCCTGGACCATCGAGCAGGACACCGAGAAGGACACCAGAAAGCTCTACTTCATAACGTCCGGCGCCAATCCGCCCAAAGGGTTCTTCGACGCCATCCACGCCGGCGCCACCGCCCTTCTCTGCGGGCTCTCCGCCGACGAAGTGCGCCGATTCTGCCCCGTGCCGATCGACGTCGTTGACACCAACCACTGCCACTACACCCGCATCGAGAAGCTTCCCCCCGAGCTGAACGGACTCTCCAACGCCGACTGGGCATGGCACGGCGCAATGGACTTCGCCGCGTTCACCTCGCCCGCCGAGGACGGCAACAACGCCTTTCGCGTGATCCGCCACGGCAAGGGCCGCCTCGTCTTCTGGCAGCTACCGCCCTGGAGGATCGACGCCGCCTCGCGCCCCTACCTGCGCTCGACGAAGCGCCGCGCCGACGCCATGTTCTCTCGCCTGAAGGGCAACCTCGGCTTCAAGCGGAGCGTGAACCCAAACTACCTCTACGCCGACGTCCCCGCCGCCGAGGACGACCCCTACCGCTACTTTCACTGGTAGGCGGCCGCGCGCTGCAAATCCCATGCGGCTAGATAGCGCGAAAGATACTCGCCGTGGGGCTTGGCGCGCTCCGCGAGGATGAGGT
>CAMOHV010000219.1 GCA_946615275.1 uncultured Verrucomicrobiota bacterium
GAAGTTGCGCATAGGCGCGCCGCCCGCGGAACCCGCCCCGCGCGAGGCGCATCCCTGCTGCATGGCGCCCACGCCGGCCATCACCGCGCCGGCAAGGAACTCCCTTCTGCCCGTCTTCATCACTTCTCCTCCTTCAAAAGGACAGCCGCGCCTTCGTCCGGCGCGAAAGTCCTCTTCGCGGACAAGTCGAAGTCCGCCGCCTTCTGCACGCCCACGATCTCGGGGAGAGACGCCTTCGCCCTGGCGGCGTCGAGGCCAAGCGCCTTCCAGTCCACCTTGAAGGAGACGGTCCTCTTCTCCTTCCCGAAGTTGCAGACGGCGATGACGGACTTCCCCTTCATGCGAAAGACCGTGGCCTTGACGTCCGCCGCGCCTTCGCCCTCGACGCGCACCGGGCACGCGTCGTCCCACCAGCCGATCAGCTCGGCGTCGGCGAGTCCGACGTCGGCGAAGAACCTCCACATCGGGCGCGGGTTGCCGCCCCAGCCGCTGCGGTCGGTCTGCGCGAAGACGAGCGTCTTGAGGAGGTTGCCCTTTCCGAGGTACTGCCCGAGAAGCCCGAACGGAACGCCCGAGCGTTCAACGAGCCAGAACTCGGGCGGCGTGTCGGCGCGGAATCCCTCGCCGTGCCAGAGGAGGTCGTAGTACGGATACAGCTCCAGGAAGATTATCGGGGAGTTGCCCCTGCCGGCGGCGCCGGAGGCGTGGTTCCAGGAGTGCATGTCGATGCGGCGGCCGGTGTTGCCGTCGGCGTCAAGGATGCGGCGGGCGCGCTGCATGGAATGGCGGTCGAGCGCGGTGTCGTCGATGTAGAGCCCGTCGATGCCGTATTCCTTCACGAGCACGTCGAGGCCGGCGAGGTAGAAGTTGTTCCAGCGCGAGTCGGGCTGGGTTATGACGGCGAGGTCGGGCTTCGAGGGGTAGAACTCTCCGAATCGGACGTTCTCGCGCCACGCCGGGAGGATGTCCGGCCCGACATGCTCCGCGAGCCACGGGTGGGGGCCTGCGGGGTTGATGCACGTGCGCCCGGGCATCGACGGCGGACAGCGGAAAAATATCTCGTCGCCCAGCGACATCAGCGCGAAGAACTCCGGCAGGTTCTGCGTCAGCTCTCGCGTCGTGTAGTATATCTTGAGCCTGATCCCGTTCTCGTGGGCCTCCTTCACGGCCTTCTTGAGGAGCGGGCCGCCGTCGTCGTTGTATGGGTAGTTGATGTAGGGGTTCCAGACGGTGTTGTGGTGGAATGTGGCGATGGTCACGTCGTCGGCGGCGAGGCGCGCGAAGTCGGCCTTCTTGTTGCGCTGCCCGAAATGGTGTATGCGGTCGGCGAGGTGCGCCTTCAGGTCGACCCTCTTGAACGGCGTGAGGTAGAGGTCGAAACCGTACATGAGGCTGCGTCCGGCGATGATCTGCCTCTCGCCGCCGAAGGCCGTCACGCGCGCCTTGTCCCCCTCGGCGCGGAACGATATCCCACCGCCGCCCCAGGACTCGGGCAGGTTGAGCGTGCGCCACTTGTAGTACACGTTGCAGAGCGGGCGCACGTAGTTCTCGCCCTTGAGGCGGATCATCATGCCCGCGTGCGGCGCGCCGAACCACGTGGCGTCCTGCTGCAGCGCCGTGTTCCACCTCCAGTCGAACGATTCGGGGAAGAGCCCTCCCGGCCGCCCGAGCCCCATCTGGTAGCGGGCGAGGGCCTTGGGGATCGTGATCGCGAGCTCCGGCGCGCACGTCACGGCGGTCGCGCCGGACGGCGGATCCACGAACACGCGGAACGAGGCGAAGCCGTCGAACTCCAGCGAGCCCTCCACTCGGAACCGCCAGCCGTTGGACGCGCGCGGCAGCTCCGTCACCGCCCGCCACGCCACGCGGCACGGCTTGCGCTCCGTGAACTCGAAGGTGGACGTGGGCCGCGCACCGGACATCTCGCCCTTGGAGCGCGGCGCGAAGGACATCGGGCACGAGAGGAGGTCCGTCCCCTTCTTGAGTATCTTCGTGCAGCTTCCGTTGAAGAACGTGCGGTATGCGGCGGGGAGGCCGTTCTCCCCGAGGACGAGCTCGCGGCCGAGAATCCTCAATGTGCGCGACTGCGCGTCCACGGCGATCGGCGTGAATGGACGCGTCGGCGCGTCGAGCGACTCGCCGACGTCGGAGTCGAGCCACGCGAGGCGCGCCAGGCGCCATGCGTCGTCCACTCCGCCGTCCTTGATCGGCGGCGCGTCCTTCACGCGTATCTCCCACGGGAACTCGGCCTTCTCGCCGGTGTCGAGGTCCGTCACGGCCACATGCCCCTTGATCGTGTCGCCGCGCGACTCCGGCGGAACGCGCACATGCGCCCAGAGGGGCTTGAGGCCGTCCGCCCCCACCTTGAACCCGGCCGGCGTGATACGCCGCGCAGGATACCCCTTGCTGAAGAACGCAGCGGATATCTTGTTCTCCCAGGCCATGCGGCGCGGCTTCTCGCTCGCCACGCACACCTGGAACATGAACTCCTCGCCCGGCTCCGCCTCGCCCTTGAAGACGCGCGCCGGGCCGCCCTTGGCGGCGAACCAGTGCGCCGGGACGCGGTCCACGCGCACCGCCCGGCGGCGGTCCTCGCAGAAGAGCCAGAACGGCGCGGGGTGCGACTTCTTCCACGCGTCGAACGCATTCTTGTCCACCGGCGTCTCCATGAGCGTCACCACCTCGTCGGGCGGCATCTCGCCCGTGAGCGAAAGCGGCTGGTCCACGACGTTCGGATACCACTCGAACGTCACCTTGCCGGTCCCGCCGCGCGGCGTCGTCTTAGGATAGTCGGGGTTGAGCTTCCCGTTCTCCACCTTCACGAACGCCTTGGGGTCGAGCGCGTTCTCCAGGCCGTCGGCCCTGATGTACACGTTCCTTAGCGAAAAGTCCTTAACGGTGAAGTCCTCGTCGGGCGAATATATCTCCACCCACTTCGCAGGGTCGGGGCCGTGCTTCCAGGTGCCGGACTTGGGCGCCACGCGCACGAGCGTGCCGCCGATCGAGTCGTAGCGGAAGAGCACCCGCGATATGTCGCACCCCTCCACGTTGTCCGCGATCTCGAAGAGGCACGGCGCGGGGAACACGAGATCGTGGAAGTAGAGCCCGCGCATCGTCCCTATCGGCTCGCTGCGGTCGTTGTCGCGCCCGCGCTCGAGGTTCGGCTGGTCGTACATCTTGAAGTTCACGACGTTCGCGAGGCGGCGGAACACCACCCTCTCCACTGGGCACGCCACCGTCCCCCTGCCGTCGGGGCGCTTCCTGTTGCCGGGCTGGATGCGGATCGCGCGGCAGCCTGCCGGGCGATCCTTCTTCGGCGCGAAGACGCACTCGCAGTCCTCAACGAGGATGTGGTGGATCGGGCCTATCGCGGGGGACGTGTGCGACCAGTCCCAGGCGTTGAGCGCGATGAAGTCGTCGCCCGTGTCGCCCGTGACGCGGCGTATCACGCCCCAGTCGCTCGCGCCGTGCACATGGACGCCGTCGCGGCCCTGGCGGTCGAACGCCACGCCATCGACCTTGAACCGGTGCACGTCCGAAAGCTGGATGCCATGCATGTTGCACTGCCGGATCGTGACGTCCTTCACCACGAAAGACTCCACATGGTTGAACACCAGGGCCCCGTGCGCGCCGTGCACCGGGTTCTTCCTGTCGGTGCGCCCCGTCTGGTTGCCGTTCGCCTCTCTCCTGGTCGTCTTGAGCGACGTCCACACGCCGCCCTCCACGTATATGTCGCGGTCGTAGGGTCGGTCCGGAATCTGGAGCGTGCTCTGGTTCATGCCCGTCACGGAAGCGTTCCTGAGAAGGCACATGTTTACGCCGGGCTTCAGGCGGAACTCGGCCTTTGGGTCGGCCACCAGCGCCTGGCCCGTCCTGAGGACGATCGGGCCGTCGAGGTAGTACGGCTTTTCGCGCGCGGGGACGAAGACGCCGCCATGCGCGTCGATCGCCGACTGTATGGCGTCCGTCCATATCTCTCCCGAGACGGAGTTCGTCACGAGGGCGTCGCCCTCGCCCGGCCAGATCTCCCTCCATTCGCCGGCGCGCACCTTCGCCGCGTCGGGCGCGTGCTTCAGCGCGTTGGCGCGCAGCGCCTCGGCCGCCGCCGTCGCGTCGCCCACCTGCTTCAGGATCGTCGCAGTGAGCGCCTCGCGCGCGGAGTCGCGCGGATCCGCCGCCGCGGACTCAAGAGAGAATGCGGCCAAGGCCGCGATGATTGCCACTT
>CAMOHV010000220.1 GCA_946615275.1 uncultured Verrucomicrobiota bacterium
TTCTGCTGGGGGCGGGCGCGGCGGTCCTGGCCGGGGCCTGCGTGCAGCCGATCCTCATGGCGATGCTCGTGTACACGGCCGATGGGTTCGCGGCGGGGCGCTGGTGGACGATTTCGCTTCCGTTCGTCCTCGGGGCGGGCATGGGGCTGCCGTGGATATTCGTCGCCGGTGGGCTCTCCGTCCTGCCGCGCCCGGGGGCGTGGATGGTGTGGGTCAAGCGCGGCTTCGCCATCGTGATCTTCGCCATGGCGGCATGGTATGGATACCTTGCCTGGACAATCTGGCGTCCGAATCAGCATGGCGGCATGCAAAAAGAAGACAAGATCAATGTCGTCGAGGCCACGCCGGAGAGCTGGCGGAATGCCTTTGAGAAGGCGCGCTCGTCCATTGCGGAGAAGCCCATCCTCGTGGACATCTGGGCGACGTGGTGCAAGAACTGCCTTGCGATGGAGAAGACCACGCTCAGGGATCTCGAAGTCGAGAAGGAGCTGTCGCGGTTCAACGTGATACGTCTGCAGGCGGAGGATCTCTCCGATCTCGCGAAGGTGCCGGAGTTGGACGGTCTTGGAATCAAGGGCATTCCGGCCTTTGTGATATTCGAGTGATTAACCTAAGTTCCTCGTTTGGATTTTAACGCAGAGACGCAGAGGCTTCCAGAAAGATCGGTGACAAGGTGAATTTTGAAGTCACGCGAGATTTGAAGCCATGCGGTTCTTTCGCCGTTTGGGTGAATGGTCGTCAGGGCAAAGGCTAGGTGGCAGCGGGGCAAGAACATTCAAGAGGCCCCCTTTCTCTGCGTTAAAGAATTTTAGGATAGAATCAATCGACCTCGAGGCCGCGGATCTCGGGCTGGAGGGAAATGCCGCACTTGAACTGCACGGCGCGGGCCATGAGGCGCGCGAGCGCAAGGATGTCGGACGAAGTGGCGCCGTCCTCCGCCACTATCACGTTGGCGTGCTCCTCCCACACCTTCGCCCCGCCAACGCGCATTGACTTCGCGCCTGCGGCGTCCAGAAGCTCGCCTGCCGTCTTTTCGCCGGGCGGGTTCTTGAAGACGGAGCCGCATGTGCGCGGCGGGAAGTGTTTGCGGCGCTTCAAGAATTGAGAATTGAGAATTGAGAATTGAGAATTAAGAACCGAGAATTGAGAATTGGGGAGGGGGGATTGGGAATAGGGGGGAGAGAGCTTGACGTCCACGATCATGCCGGGGATGGACGATGTGCGGTAGCCGAAGCCGCATTCGGAGGCTGGGATGGTGCGGCGCGAGCCGTCGTCGAGCTCAACGGTGACCGATTCTATGGCCTCAGAGATCGAGTGCCCGAACGCGCCGGCGTTCATTTTTGCCCAGCCGCCGATGGTGCCGGGTATGCCGGCCATCCACGGGATGCCGAGCGAGGCGCCGGCGGGGAGGGGTGGGCGGACTATCTCGCAGTCGTCGGCGCAGTCGGGGAACCACGTGTTGGAGCCCTGGCCGACCACGATGCGGCGTCCGCCGCCGCACGTGGCGCCGCCGGTGCGGAAGAACGAGAAGGGGGCGAGGGGCGTGAATCTGCGCGGAGACGGAGGCGGGGGGAGGGCGCAGTCCTGGCGCACTTTGGGGAGCAGGTTCACGATGTCGCCAGCGCCGGCAAGGAGGATGATGTCGCCGGGGAGGGCGGTGAGGAAGGCGTGGCGCCATGCCTCGAGTGGGGAGCGCGCGAGGATGAGGCCCTGGGGCCAGAGGGAGGGGGAAGACTGCTGGCGGCGGCGGAAGGCGGCGTAGAGGTCGGCGATGTCGCCGCCGGGGATGGGCTTTTCGAAGGCTGGATAGACGGGGATTAGGACGACTTCGTCGGCCGAGGCGAAGGCTGGCGGGAACTCCTCGAGGAGTGAGCGTGTTCGTGAATAGCGATGCGGCTGGAAGAGGACGCGCAGGCGTTTGGGGTTGAGGGATCGCGCCATCGAGACGGCGCAGGAGAGCTCTTGGGGGTGGTGGGCGTAGTCGGTTACGACGGCGAAGGAGCCGGGAGGGGGGATGGAGCGGATGGCGGCGGAAGGGGGGTGGACTATCTCGAAGCGGCGGTCGGGGAGCTCCGCGAGGGCGGAGGGGAGGGCGGCGGCGATCTCGGCGCGGGAGTGTCCGCGCCTGAGGGCCACTTCTATGGCGGCACGGGCGTTGGCGAGGTTGTGTCTGCCGAGGACGAGGCGTTCGAGCTCGGGCCAGTCGGAGGCGTCGAGCTCCCAGGAGCGGATCACGTCGCGGGCGTTGGAGGCTGCGGCGTCATAGCAGGCGCGGTATTGCTCGGGGCTCTTGAAGTGTTCCGGGTGGTCGAAGTCGATCGAGGTGATCACCAGCGTGTCTGCGCGGTAGAGGGCGAGGGTGCCGTCGGATTCGTCGGCCTCGACGACGATGGGGCCAGACCCCACTCCGGCGACGGGCATGGAGCCGGTCTCGCCGCCGATGCACCAGGAGGGATCGTCTCCGAGGGCGCGGAGGAGCTTGGCCGTGAAGGTGGCGGTGGTGGTTTTGCCGTGGGTGCCGCATACGGCGATGCCGCAGGAGGCGTTCACGAGATCGGCGAGGAGGGCGCCGCGCCAGTGGACTGGGATCCTCTTGGCGGCGGCGAATTCAGGTTCTTCTGGGGGGACGGCGGGGGTGGCCACAAGGGCGTCGACGCCGGCGATATGGTCGGGGGAATGGCCTTGCGAGACGCGGATGCCTTCGCTCTCTAGCCAGCGGGTGCGCGCGGTGAGGTACTTGTCGCAGCCGGAGACTTCGTATCCGCGCTTCTTCATGAGGAAGGCGAGGCCGGCCATGCCTACGCCGCCGATGCCCATGAAGTGAAGTTTCGAGCCGGGTTTCATCTAGGGGCCTCTCCTAGGTCAGAGCATGGCGCGGTATTCGGCGCGTATCACCTCGTCGGCCTTGGCGAGGACTTCGTTGAGGGTGCCGGTCTTGACGCGGTGCCAGAGCTTGAGGTCGTCGAGGTCGGCGACGGTGACGCCGTGGCCGAAGTCGTCGTAGAAGGGGTCGATGTTGCGCGGCACGCCGAGGTCGATGAAGAGGACGTTGCGGTCGGCCACGGCGTCGCGCATCTCGGGCGTGACGACGGGGCGGGAGGAGTCGACGGCGGAGAGGGCGATGTCCGCCTTGGCGAGGCATGCCGCGATCTCGGGCATCTGGTGGAGGGAGACGTTGCCGCCGAAGCGGGCGGCGTCGGGCCTGCGGGAGTGGTATATCCAGTCAATGGCCACGCCTTTTTCGGCGAGGGCTTCGACGATGCCGGTGCCGACCATGCCCGTGCCGATCACGGCGACGCGCGCGGACGGGTCAAGCCCGCCGTGGACGCTAAGGTAGCGGACGGCCACCTGGTCTATCTCGGCGACGCGCAGAAGGCCCTCCACGGCGTGGCGCACGGCCTTCGAGACGCGCATCACCTCGGCGCCTGCGTAGCGCACGGCGGGGCCGGCCCATCCGTTGGCCTCGGCCTCGTCGAGGGCGTCCTTGAGCTGGGAGACGACGTGGAACTCGCCGAGGAGGGACGACTCCAGGCCGCTTGCCACGCGTGTCATGTGGCGGAAGGCGTCGTAGCCCGAGAAGAGGAACTGCTCGTCGGGGGCGAGCTTGTCGAAGCCGGCGAGGCGCTTCACCACGTTCACGGCTCCTGGGCCTTTCTCGGCTACGAGGGCGATCTCTACGCGGTTGCAGGTGTTGAGGATGAAGAACTCGGCGACGCCGCGCACCTGCTTCACGAGCTCGCCGAGGGCGGCGCGCTCCTCGGAGGGAAGGTGGTATGGGGCGCGCTTGCGGGATGGGAGGAGGGCGTCGCTTGTGCCGATCACGACGAGGTCCATGTCGCGGCGGGAGGCGAGCTGGCGGGCGAAGTCGTCTTTTACGACGCGTGCCTCGCGGCAGTTCTGCCCGCCGGTGGAGACGGCGAGGGTGAGGTCGCCGACGCGGGCGGTGGCGGGGGTGGTGAAGTCGCCGTCGGGCCAGTTCATGTCGGAGCAGCAGCATGGGACGTGCGCGAGGCGGGCGTCGTCGAGGATGGCGCGGTTGACGTGCTTGTCGTCCGTGCAGGCGAAGACGAGGAGGTGTCCGGCGGCGTCGCCCGGGCGCCATTCGCGGCGGGTCCAGGCGATGCGGCCCTCTGCGGCGAGGGCCGCGAGGTCGTCGACGGCCTCTGGGCAGACGAGCTCGACGGAGGCGCCCGCC
>CAMOHV010000221.1 GCA_946615275.1 uncultured Verrucomicrobiota bacterium
GCCTTGTTGCGGAGAATGCCCGTGAGGTAGTTGCGGAAGTGGCCCTTTTCGTCAGGTTCGTAGCTATATGAAGGCAATACCTTGCAAAGCGCGATGAACGTCTCCTGGATCACGTCGTCCGCATCGATGGACGGGAACCTTTCGCGCATGAACGCCTCCATCATGGGACGGTAGCGCGCGACGAACTCGCCCCAGCGCACGTGCTGCGGATCACTCGCGACGTCGCGCAGAAGAGTTGTTGATGTCGTGGGTATGTCTGCCATGTTGTCCGGCGGAAACGATCATGGCGTCACAGCGGGCGCACGATGATGGACTTGAAGTCGGTGGGCGCGCTTTCGGACTGTATGGAGATCGTCCCGCCCCGGATGATCAGATCGCCGCCGGCGGCCTCGATGAGCTTCTTCGCCGAACCGTCCTTCGGGTCGTACTGCGGCCTTTCATACTCCAGCACCGTCTTCCCCTCCACGCGGTGTATTATCCGCTCGCCGCCGCGAACCTCGGCCTCGACCGTTGTCCATTCCTCCGGGGCGTAAGTCTTTGACGTGGAGTTGAGCACATGCGGCGTGTAGAGCTTCCCGTCCCTTTCCACGTTCGTCCCGGGCGTGCAGAGGTTCGCGGTGCTGCGCGCCTTGCCCTTCTGGACGCGGGAGAGCAGCTGGTACTCGATCGACACCGGAAACGCCTGGTCGATCCCCATGGATTCGGGAGTCTGGCCATGCAGCATTATGCCGTTGTTGTAGTTCGCCCATCCCTCGCCGCCCTTGGTCTGCGGAAGAGGCATGCGATACGTCGCGCGCAGGACGTAGTTCGAGAACGGCCTGTTGTAGAAAAGATGCCCGTAGCGCTGCTTGAAACCGTCCGCGTACATCGGGTCGTCGTAGCGGTTGCAGAGAAACCCGTTCTCCACGCGGAACGTGTTCCCGGGGTTCTCGCCGGCCTTGTAGCCCCGGATCTTCGGAGTCCAGCCGGAGAGATCCCTGCCGTTGAAGAGATTGAGCCAGCGGGACGGACGCGCGCAGGCGGCATCCACTGCGGGGGGCGTCACGTCGCGCATCTTCTCGCCGTCCCACGCCCATGTCCTGATGCATGCCGAGTAGCCCGGCACATCCAAGCCGTTCACATCCTTGCGCTTGAAGGAGCGAAGAGTTCCGAACAACGTCTTCGATCCGTCCTGGAAGCGGGAAGGCAGACGATCGAAGCCGATGGAGAAACTTTGCGGGACGGTCTTGACGAACTTCAGCTCCTTTGTGTACACGGCCATCCCCGGCGAGCCTTTGACGGGATAGAAGGAAAGGAAGATGTGCGTGCCGTCCGTTGCGATGTCCTGCACGCCGTAGTGCATGGTGATGCCGGGATCGATGCCCACAACGTCAATGAGCTCGAGGGACGACTCCCTGACGCGCGCCACCTTGCAGTTCGGATGGGGGCCCTTCCCGGCCCCCACCCCAAGGTAAAGCACGCCGTCAAGGGCCGCGATGCCGTCGAAGCCCTCGACGAAGCGCTTTTCGGCCAAAAGGTTGAGATCCTGGTCGAAAACCTGCACGAGGCCGCGCCGCCCCTCGGCGTCTGGCCTGTTAAGGAGGACAGAGGTGTACAGCCGGCCGTCGTGCCAGCACACGTCGCCGGTGTGGGGCGGCGCGTCGGCGCTCTTGACCAGACTGCCGTCGGCGAGCGAGAACTTCATCACCTTGTTGTAGAGGCCGCAGTAGACTGCATCCTCGGAAATGGCGATTCCCTGGACGTGCCCGTGCGCGCGCGCATCCTCAAAGCTGTCCTCCTCGGTGACGAATTCAGGCGGCGGGCATGTGGCGGCACAAGCGGCCAACACGAAGACGCCAACGGCCGCAGACAATATCTCTTTCTTGTTCATGCGGATATTATAGCATATTCCTGGCGGACTTGGCGAAAAGACCGACTGTCAACCGCAGTCCAGCTTAAGCATCGGGACAAGCGAAAAATGGACATCGCCGGAAAGAACAGCCGCACCATGCTCAAGGGCCGATGCCGCAATCCAGACATCGTTTGTGGGAATCGGCGTGCCATTGGCCTTCAACGCCTTGAACACTCTTGCATACCAGTCAGCAGTCTCATCAGTGCAGGGAACGATGACAACCGCCGGATCGTCAAGGAATTCGTCAAGGCGTTCCGACGCCTTTCGCCCTCTTTTCGTCTCAACGTCCAATCCGGCCTTGAACTCGCCTAAGACAGCCGGACAAACAAGGATTCTGTCGTATTCGGAAACCTTCTCCGAGATACCATGCTCACGCTGGAAGCAGCCGATGAGGACGCTCGTGTCTATGACCGCCGAAGTCATTTCCACATACCCTCGTCGATTCTGGAGAAATCAGCCTGCGCGGCGATTATAGGCGCCAGATCGTCCTTCGTGAGCGTCCCGCGAAAACGCGACAGGCTGTTTCGTGGGCGGCGAGACGTGCGAAGCCGCTTGGAAAAGCCTATCACCGGCGCGACAATCTCCCTGAGCGCAGCGTTGACGCTTATTCCAAGCCCATCTGCGTAACTCCTGAGCGCAGAGACGAACTCAGGTTCTGCCCTGAATGTAAGTGCTTCCATTTGATGTCTCCTTGAAGATTCAAAATGACATCAGTATTATGCCACATTCCGCGTCACAAGTCAACACACCATCGTGGCACCATAAACCTAAATTCGTCAGTTGATTTCTCCAGCAGAGACGCAGAGGCGCAGAAAAGTTGAAAAGTTCACTGTGTCACCACTTGCATTCCCGTGCATAGCGCGGGCGGCGGCTTTCTCTGCGGGAAATATAAAAACCACGTGCGCATTCAACTGCCGTTTTTAGGGCAAATGGTCAGGGGCTGGCGGGGATGGTTTTAAGGAGAAGGCCGAATAGGTAGCGGCGCTCGCGGGAGGGGAGGGCGTCGAAGCCGTCCATGTGGGCGCGGAGGTCGGCGACTGCGGCGTCGAAGCGCTCGCGGGCGGGGGATGCGTCGTCGGCGGGGAACGGGTAGGAGCCGTCGGCGATCCAGGAGGCGAGGCGGGCGGAGTTGTCCTGCGCGGCGCGCACCTTGAAATGGTCGCGAAGGATGCGGCGTGCGGCGTCGAGGTAGCCGCGCACCTCTGGGTTGAGCTCGTCGAGGACAAGGGCGTTCTGGGCCTCGAGCTCGTCGAAGCGCGGCGAGCGCAGGTAGGCGGTGAAGCTGAAGGCCGCGCCGGGGCGCACGCCGGCGGGGCGTTCGCGGAGCGCGAAGCCATCGCCGCCGCAGAGGACGAGGCGGCCGGCGCCGACGAAGCGGCGGCGCCACTCGATCACCTCCAGCTTCGCCTCCTCGCCGGTGGGGAGCGAGACGTTGTAGTCGGTGACGGACTTCTGGACGATGACGGGCGTGACGGGGATGCCGCAGAAATAGACCTGGACGGCGGGGTACGCCTTGAGGTACACGGCGAACTTCGCGGCGAGGGCGGACACCACAGCGCCGGCGTCCGTCAGGACGTCCGCCGACGGGCGGACGTTCGTGATGTACACCTCGGTGCCGGTCCCGGGGCCCGGAGAGGTTTCGTCGAGGCTGAAGACGCCGGGATTGGCGGCGTCGCCGGCGAGGATGTAGGACTTGAGACCGTCGGGCGTGGAGAGGGTGGTGCGCCATTCGCAGTTGAGGCCTATCGCGAAGGCCTTGAAGCGGCCGCGGCCGCGGCGCCCGTGGAGGCGGCGGTGGAGGCCGTGCGTCACGCCGTCGGCGCGCTTCCAGCTGCCGCCGAGCGAACCGAAGGTGTCGTCCACGCGGGCGATGTCGATGCCGGCGCCGTCGTCCGATACGCGGACGGCGTCCACGGCGCCGAGGGGATTGGTGACGAGGTCGACCTTCACCTCACGGGCGTCGGCGTCGAGCGCGTTCCACACTAGTTCTTCGATGGCCGAGAGAGGCGTCGCGTTCGCGAGCGACGCTATGTGGTCGGCCTTTGCCTGGACGGTGATTGTCTTCATAGGGGTTAGGGGTTAGGGGCGTCTGTTTGCCTGCCATTAGATTATCGAGAGCGGCTCCACGGCGGGGGGCTCGGCCGAGGTCACCTTTTCGATCCGCTGGCGTATGCCTTCAAGCTCCTTCGTGCAGAAAGCGACGAGCCGGCGGCCCTCCTCGAAGTCCTTCATCATCGCATCGAGGGGAAGGTCGCCGCGCTCCATCTCGGCGACGATCTTCTCGAGGCGCGCAAGCGCCT
>CAMOHV010000222.1 GCA_946615275.1 uncultured Verrucomicrobiota bacterium
ACCGGCTTGCGGGCGGCCTTCTTCTCGGAGTGGGCGTGCTTGTCGTCCAGCATCTTCTGCTTCTGCCGGCGCGAGCGGCGGCGCTTCTGGCGGCGCTTCTTCTCGCGTTCCTGCTGGGCGGCGGACTTGCGGCCCTGTTCGCGTTCGAGGATCTTCTCGGCGAGCGCGCGGCGCGCGAGCCACCGGTTGATCTCGCGCGAGCGGTTCTCGCCGCAGCGCACCTGGATGCCGGAGGGGGCGTGGAAGAGGCGCACGACGCTGGACGTCTTGTTCGTCTTCTGTCCGCCTGGGCCGCCGCCGAGGATGAAGGACTCGTCTAGGTCCTCCTCGAAGACCGACGCCTCGGCCATGAGAGATTTTATTTTTGCGATTGTCTCAGGGGTCATCATTGTGGTATACTCTATTTGCTATGAAAAAAGTTCTTGTACCCTTGGCCGATGGCTTCGAGGACATTGAAGCCGTTTCGATCATCGATGTCCTCCGCCGCGGAGATGTGACGGTCGTGACCGCCGCGCTCTCGGAAGAGCCGGTGGCGACGTCCGCGCACGGCATCCGCATGGCTGCGGACGCGCTCCTCTCCGACGTGCTCGAAGAAGAATACGATGCTATTATACTACCTGGCGGCGGAGAAGGCACCAACAATCTTAAAAAATGTGCGCCGCTGCTCACGCGCCTCCAGCGCCAGAAGCACGACGGGAGGCTCGTGTGCGCCATCTGCGCGGCGCCGCTGGTCCTGGAGGAGGCGGGCGTCCTGGAAGGAGAGTCCGTGACCTGCTACCCCACATGTTCGCCGGGCATGGGGCGGCGCGTGGAGAGCGTGCCGGTGGTGGCGGACGGACTTGTCGTGACCGGCCAGGGACCCGGCAGCGCGATGCTCTTCGCGCTCGCCGTGCTCGCGCAGCTTGAAGGGCCCAAGAGGGCGCACGGCGTCGCGAACGGAATGCTCACGGAGTTCGGCTGATGAAGCAGGTTCTGCCCATACTGCTGCTGCTGCTGGCGGCGGGCGCGCTCATCGGCGGGTTCATGCTCTGGCAGCGCAGGCTCGGGCGCGTCGTCATCACCGTGAACGGGCGCCCGCTCACGGCGCAGGAGCTGGCGTGGCGCGGAGAGACGCTCTTCAACGACGCGAAGCGCGACGAGCATCTGGCCGTGACGCCCGACCGCGAGGCCGAGGCGCGCGAGCACTACATCCGCTCGGCCGCCAAGGCGTGGGTGATGAAGGAGATGCTCCTCGCGGCGGCGGTGGCGCGCGGCGTTACGGTGACGCCCGCCGACGAGAAGGAGGCCATCGCGCAGGGCGACCACCGCCTCAAGCGCATGCGTGGCGTCACGCTCGAGGACTACTTCAACGAGGGACCTCTGCCGCGCGACGTCAAGGAGCGCGACTTCCGCGAGGGGGTCCTCGCCGGAAAGTTCCTCAAGATGGAGGTGGAGGACAAGATCAAGGTCACGGGCCAGGAGATCAAGTCGCGCACGGACGAGCTGATGCGCCTTAACCTGATGACGACGAAGCCCGGCGAGAAGCCAAGATACAAGACGGACCACAAGTCGGTGATAGCGCTCATCCGCTCGGAGCGGTACGCGCGCGGGGTGAGGGAGCTCTACAAGTCGCTGTACGCCACGGCGCAGGTCGTCTCGCCCGAGTACCCCGAGCTCGAGAAGGTCGAGGGCGTGATCCCGGAGAAGAAGGCAACGGGGGTGAAGAGGCCATGAAGAGGCGTTGGATCGTCGTTGCGGCCCTGATGCTGGCGGTTGCTGCTGCGGTGGTGCTGTATCTCCGCTGGAGCGCCGCGTGCGCCGAGGCGCGGCGCGTCGCCGCGCGCGAGGAGATGTACCGCGGCATGGGGATATTCTCGCCGGGCACGGTGGACTTCGTGCCGCTCCCGCCAGAGACGCCGCACCGTGCGGGTGCGGCGATGCTTGGCGCGGCCCTCTTCGTGGACAAGCGCATCGCCCGCTCTTCGAAGCGAGCGTGCGTCGCGTGCCACCCGCCCGCGCAGGGAGGGACCGACGGCAGAATCCACGGCGCATACCTCACGCCGGCGATCCACAACGCCGCCTTCGCCTCTCGCTATCTCCACGACGGCAGCCTCACCAACCTCGGCAATGTGGTGGAGCGCATGATCTCCTCGCGGGAGTTCTGCGCATTCTCCGAGACGGGCGCGGTGGAGCGCCTGGCGCGGGACCAGACGATCGCGGGGCGCTTCGCGGCGAACTACGAGACGGGGCTTGTGGCGTCCAACGTGGTGGATGCCATAGTGCAGCATCTGCGCGCGCGCGTCACGGCGTCCGGCGCGTTCGACCGCCACCTCTCTGGGCAGCAGGGCGCGCTGGGCGAGAAGGAGCTGCGCGGGTTCGAGGTGTTCAAGGCGGCGGCGTGCGCCGAGTGCCACAGCGGCCCCGCGCTCGGCGGGCGGGTCGTGAGCGGCGGCAAGCGCGTCCCGGCCCTGCGCGGTCTCGCGAAGAGGCGTCTCTACCTCATAGACGGCTCCGCCGCCGACCTTCCAACGGCCCTCGTCAGGATGCCCACGGCGGATATCCCGGAGGACGACCGCGCCGCCCTTGTCGCCTTTCTTGAGAAACTTTGATTTGCATCTCCAACACCATGCCGTTTTTTGGTATAATTCGCGCCAACAAGACCTGGACAACATAGTTGGAGGAGAGAAGATGAGCCAGATAGTGGTTACTTTCGAAAAGGCGTGGCTGGACGAGAGGCGCACGCACAATGTGCGAGTGATACGCCAGCTCGAGAAGTGGATAGCGCAGGAGGAGGACGTGTCGCTCAAGACCAGCACGGGCGACAGCGTTACGGTTGATTTGAAGGCGGCGCTTCGCGAGGAATTCCTCAAGAGGCTCGCCGAGCGGCTGAAGGAGATGGGCGAGACGAAGCTTTGGGAGCATGTCGCCTTCTCGGGCGATGTCGCCGGGCTGGATCTGCCCACCAGGCTCAAGGAGAGCAGGGGCGCGCCGCCGCAGGACGGAGGCGGGAAGAAAGAAGCCGTGGAGGACGGCGGCGGCAAGAGTGGAACGGGGGGGGACGGCGGGAACACGCCCACGGTGGTGGCGGAGGCGCCTCCTGAGGAGAAGCCCCGCGACCCCATGGAGATAGTGGACGAAATTTGCTCCAAGATACCCATAAAGCACTGCCCGTCGCTTGAGAAGTACGTGCGCGAGACCGCGGCCGTCATACCCACGCTGCAGAAGATGGGCGTGGAGTCCACGCTCTGGCACCAGCATCTGCTTCTGGCGGTGGAGGCCGGATACGGCCGCAGTGAATTCCTCTCCGCGCTCGCGCGGATGTACAAGGCGTTTGGCCTTGTGAAGGGGAAGGTGGAGGCGAAGGCGGTGCGCGAGTGCATACTCCTCCCGCATGGCGAGGAGATGAGGTCCGACGGATACCGCGAGACAATGGACGGGGTCTTGAAGATAGCCGAGGACATGAAGGCCAAGAACGAGAAGAACGGCGTGACGCGCGCGGTCCTGTACCTGGACATCTCCGCATGGGAGGCGAAGCTCTCCGGCGCGGAGTTCAAGTCGTTCCTCCGCCGACTGAACGCCATGTGCGGCTCCTTCCTCGTCGTGTTCCGCGTGCCGTTCGTGGAGGGACACGTACTCGGCGACGTGGCCGACGCTCTGAACGACATCCTCAACGTGCGCGCCATCGCAGTGCCGCCGGCGCCGCTCGACGACATGACCGACTACGCCCGCGAGGCCCTCGCCTCCAGCTCCTTCACCCTCTCCGAGGACGCCGTGAACCCGTTCGAGCAGTGGCTCCTCCTTGAGAAGGTGGACGACAGCTTCTTCGGCTACAAGACGGTGGACAAGATGATCCAGCGCGTAATATACGAGAAGGCCCTCTCCAACTGCCGCAAGGGCGAGACCGACCGCGTGATAGACCTCGCCGACGTGCGCGCCATGACTCAGTCCCCCGCCACCGACGGCTCGCCCCGCGAAGAGCTCGCGCACATGGTGGGCATGGGCGCCGTCGCGCGCCAGCTCGACGAGGTCATCGTCCAGATCAAGACCCAGAAGGAGCTTCTCGCGGGCGGCAAGAAGGTGCCGCGCCCCGCGATACACATGCTCTTCACCGGGAACCCCGGCACCGGCAAGACCACCGTGGCGCGCATCGCCGCTAGGATGATGCGGGAGGCCGGAATCCTCAGGAAGGGCCACATCGTGGAGGTGAAGG
>CAMOHV010000223.1 GCA_946615275.1 uncultured Verrucomicrobiota bacterium
GTTCGATATCCTGAAGGCGGACAACGAGTGGACGACGGAGCCCGCGATGGCGGGCAGGACGTACGGACAGGCTGCGTCGGCGCCGACGGGCGCGGCGAAGGTAGGCACGGCGGCGGTGACGTACGGCACTGCGGGGAACCCCGGCTCGCTTGGAACGACACGGCCAACCAATGCTGGCAACTACGTCGCCACGTTCACGGTGGCGGCATCGCAGAACTACAAGGTGTTGACGAAGGACGTGCAGTTCGCGATTTCGCCGAAGGCGCTTACCGCCACCATTGTGTGGCTTGACATCCCATCTGGCGGTTACACGTATGACGGAACGGCGAAGACACCTAATGTCTCCTTCGGCGACGGGAGCCCTTCGCTCATTACGGAGAACGACTTCGACGTCTCGTACTCTGGCAATGTGAATGCGGGTACCGCGAAGGCGACATTCACAGGCAAGCGGAACTACAATGGGGTGGTGTCGGAGCAGTTCTCCATCAAGAAGGCTGCATATGACATGAGCGGCGCTCAATGGGACTATGCGGGAGAATTCCCATACGACGGCTCGTCGAAGACCGTTAGCGTGCAGGGGCTTCCCGCGGGAGTAGTGGTAGCGTCCTACACCGGCAACTCGGCTACGGCGCCAGGAACGTATACGGCGCATGCGACGCTATCCTACGACACGGCGAATTACAATGCGCCGTCGATTGCCGATTTGACATGGACAATAAAGTCCACCGAGGAGTCAAAACTGCGTGAGATATTTGATGACCAGCCGGTGGAGATTGGACCGGGCGGTGATGGCGGCTGGAAGGTGACGCTGACCAATGACATTGATCTTACGGATGGCCCGCTGGAAATACCGGACAATCTTGGACATGTGACGATTGACCTGAACGGGCATGATTTGATTGGCGCAAACGGCGCAGACGGCAATGACACGACGCCTGGCGGCAACGGCAAGGGCGCAATTCGGATTGTGGCCGGGGATGACGATGGAAGCGTGACACGCCTTTCCATAATAACGACAGGGGGCGACGTACTCGTAAAAGGAGGTGACGGCGGCAAGGGCAATCCAGGCGGGAACGGCGCGCCGGCGATCGAAGTGGCCAGCGGTTGCAAGGACGGCGTAAAGATCGATGTTGACACAGGCGTTACGGTGCGTGGAGGCAGGGGCGGCGACTCCGTATCCGGCAATGGCGGAGATGGCGGAGCCGGCATTGTCGGCGATGTCGGGACGAACGGCGGCACCATCGGCGGTGGCGACGGCGGGAATTCCGTATCAGGCGACGGCGGAAATGGCGGAGCAGGCGTCGATGGGGATGTGAACGTGAACAATGGGACGATAACTGGCGGCAATGGCGGGAATTCCGTATCGGGCAACGGCGGCAATGGCGGAGCTGGTGTCGATGGGGATGTGGATGTGAACAATGGGACGATAACTGGCGGCAATGGCGGGAATTCGGATCACGGACAAGGTGGTGACGGCGGCCAAGGTGTCACGGGCGATGTGGGGACGAATGACGGAACGATCGCTGGTGGACAGGGGGGCGGAACCATTGATGGAACGCCCGGCGAAGACGGCGTTCCGGTTGGCGGGGACATCGGAGGTGGAACTGGCACGGTAGTCCGTGCGAGGGTGACGCCTCCGACCGTTGCGGCGAAGGAGTATACGGGCGCAACGCAAACGGCTGATGTGCCTGCATCTGCGAGATGGAACGTGGCGTTCAATGCCGGGGGAACGGCGGTGGGGTCGTATGTCGTGGCGCTGGAGCTGACTGATCCCGTTCGCTACAGATGGCCCGATGTGGATAGTGCTACAATCTATCTGTCGTTTGAGGTTACCAAGGCTACAATCGATGTTTCAGCCGTCGTCTGGGACTATTCCGAGCCGTTGTCGTACACAGCCTATCCGCAGGAGGTTCTGCTGACGAATCTTCCGAAGGGAGTCACGGCCACGTACACCGGCAACAAAGCCACCGAGACCGGAACGTACACGGCGCATGCCACGTTGAACTACAACACGGACAACTACGTGGCGGCGGCGATCCCGGACTGCGTGTGGACAATCAAGCCGGCCGTGCCGATAGGCGGCGGCAACGTGGACAGCCTCGGCGGCGATACGATCAACTATTCAGGCGTATATGACGGGGAGGCGCATGGGATATCTGTGATTCTGCGCGATCCTCGTCCCGCCGGGGCCAGAGTGCGTTTTTCGCGCACGAAGAATGGTCCGTTCACGGACGAGAATCCATTGTTCACCGATGCCTGCCGCGAAACGATATGGTATCTGGTTACGGCCGACCAGTACGAACCGTTGACGAATTCGGCCACGGTGACAATATCCCCGAAGCCGTTTATCGCTGGAATGGTCAAGCACAAAGGGCTTCGCGAGATAAGAGAGGGAGATGAGGTTAAGATTGTGCCGACATTCGTGGTAGAGGATGAGTGGCCTTGCAAGATCGAATCCAAGGACTGGGAGCTTGCCAACTGGACGCCTCGGGCCGCTGGCGGCGGAACAGCCGTTTTGCTCGGCCGTAACAACTACGCCGGACAGGTGTCGGTTGAGATCGGCAATGAAATGACGGTGCTGTTCGACGCGGTCTATGGCGCAGACGTGGCCGCCTTGCGCACCATGACGACGCAGGAGCCAAAGAAGCCCTATGTGTTCCCAACCACCCCGATCTATCTTGGACATGAGTTTCTGGGATGGTTCACGGCAAAGGATGGCGGCGCTCAAGTTGGGAAGGGGGCGATTGTGTCGTTGTCGGACCCTGACACGCTCTATGCGCACTGGAAGGTCAAGACGTTCCACATGTCGTTCGAACTGAATGGCGGAACGGGCGAGGTCGGAGACTTCGACGCCGAGTACGGTTCCGCATTCGGAGCGCTTCCCGTGCCAAAGAGGTCGGGATATCTTTTTGATGGATGGTGGACGACGGCAGACTTCCAGAAGGGCACCAAAGTTTCGGAGGGCGCAGGTGTGCCATTCAGGGATTCAACGCTGCACGCGAAGTGGCTGAGGCGGAGGCTGTGGTACGCGGACGCGCCGTTCCATCTCGAGGGCGCCGCGACCTACGACGGGTACGTGCTGGACCCCGAGGCGGGCGACACCGTGGCCGGCACGATCCAGGTGAAGGCGGGCAAGCCGAACAAGGGCACGGGCGTGTCGAAGCTGACGGTGACGGTTCTGGTCGCCGGGGAGAAGAAGGTCTCGGTCAAGGGCGAGACGTTCGACGGGAGGCTCGCCGCCTCCGCGAAGGACGGGCGCGCGCTCGACCTCAGGCTCGGCTTCTCGTCCCTGTCCGGGACGTTCGGGAGGTACGTGCTCGACGGCGCGCGCAGCGTGTTCGCGGCGAAGGACGCGGACTCGAAGGTGGTGGCGGCGCAGGCGCTGAAGCGGTGGCAGGGGACGTACCTCGCGGCGTGGCCTTCGGGCGGCGCGGGCTGGAACGGGCTGTCGCTCGCGGTTGGCGCGAAGGGCAAGGTGAAGGTGTCCGGCGCGCTCTCCGACGGGACGAAGGTCTCGGCCAGGAGCCAGCTGCTCGTGGGCGAGCGGGAGTGCGCGCTCGCGGTGTCGTGGACGAAGAAGGCCGCGTCTGTCGCGTGCCTCGTGTGGTTCTGCGAGGACGGGTCCGTGGAGTGCGCGAATCTGCCCGGGGGCGCGCCGGCGCTGATAGCCAGCACGAGGGACGGCGCGTACCTGGGTGCGGGCGCGGCGTTCCGGTGCGGCGCCGGGGCGCTGTCGGCGGCCGTCCCCGGGCTGCTCGCGGACCTGCTTCCCGACGGCCAGGCGGTGCGGATGAAGGGCAACGCGTTCGACGTGGACAAGGCCGGGAAGGTGTCCGCCAAGGGCGGGGTCCTGGACTTGTCGAAGGCGGGGGCGAACCCTTCGGGGCTGAAGCTCAAGTACGCGATCAAGAACGGCACGTTCAAGGGCTCGTTCACGGCGTACGCGCTGGAGGGCGGGAAGCTGAGGAAGGTGAAGGCGAACGTGTCCGGCGTGGTGGTCGGCGGGAAGGGGTACGGCTCGGCGGCCGTGAAGAAGCCCGCCGTCTCCTGGCCGGTCACGATCGAGTAGGGGGCATAGAACGGAAATAGGCCCCGCGATTTCCTCGCGGGGGTGTGAAAATTCCCAGGCGGGTTTTGAAAGCGGATCTACCACCGCATTTATATAAATGCGGTGGTA
>CAMOHV010000224.1 GCA_946615275.1 uncultured Verrucomicrobiota bacterium
GCCGGCTCCACGGCGATGATGCGGTAGTCCGCCTCGCCGCGCAGCTTCTCGCCCATGAAGGGCGCGATGAGCCCGCCGAGGTTCGACCCGCCGCCGGCGCAGCCGATCACCACGTCGGGCTTCACGCCCAGCTTCCTGAACGCCGCGTGCGCCTCCAGCCCGATGATCGACTGGTGCAGGAGCACCTGCGCCAGCACCGAACCGAGCACGTAGCGGTAGCCCTCCTGGGACGTGGCGGCCTCGACGGCCTCGGAGATCGCGCAGCCGAGCGAGCCGGTCGTCCCGGGGTGCGCGGCGTTTATCGCGCGCCCCACGTTCGTCTTCATGGAGGGCGACGGCGTCACCGACGCGCCGTACGTGCGCATCACCTCGCGGCGGAACGGCTTCTGCTCGTATGAGCATTTCACCATGTACACCTGGCAGTCCAGCCCGAAGAACGCGCACGCCATCGAGAGCGCCGTGCCCCACTGCCCGGCGCCAGTCTCGGTGGTGACGCCCTTGAGGCCCTGCGCCTTCGCGTAGTAAGCCTGCGCCACTGCGCTGTTGAGCTTGTGCGAGCCGGAGGTGTTGTTGCCCTCGAACTTGTAGTAGATCTTAGCGGGCGTTCCGAGCGCGCGCTCGAGGAAGTACGCGCGGATTAGCGGGGACGGGCGGAACATGCGGTAGAAGCGCTGCACCTCGTCGGGGATCGGTATGAAGGGCGTGGTGTCGTCGAGCTCCTGCCGGACCAGCTCCTTGCAGAAGACGTGCTCCAGCTCCTGCGCGGTGACGGGCTGAAGCGTCGCGGGGTTGAGAAGCGGCGCGGGCTTCGTCTTCATGTCCGCGCGCAGGTTGTACCACGCCGTGGGGAGCTCGTCCTCCGCGAGATATGTCTTGTATGGGATTTGGTCTGCCATTCTTTTCTCCTGATGATCAGTTCTCGTTGGAGTGGAGGCCGCCGGAGCCGGCCTTGAAGACTATGTTGCCGTGGTCCGTTCCGGGAACGAGCCGCGCGCAGTTCCAGATGCAGGCGCCGCAGTGGACGCACTTCTCGCGGTCGAACTTCGGAACGCCGCCGGGCTCCTCGCTGGGCATGAGCGCCTGCGCGGAGCAGATCTCGATGCACGTCTGCTTCTCGCAGTCGGCGCAGAGCGACGGATCCTCGAAGGTGACGTGGTCGGCGAAGCCGGGGGCGGCCTGCACCTTGCCGCCCTTGAGGAGCGCGTCCTGGTGGAGCATGAGGAGCTCGCCGTCGAACGGGATCGCCGGCCAGCCGCAGGCGTCCATCACCGCGTCATGGATGGGCTTGCGGGCCTTGCGCGCGGCGTCGACGCCCTCGCGGAGCTTCGCGGCGTCCACCTTCCGCCCCTTGAGCGCCTCGTCGAGCGTGGGGACGCGCTTCGCGGGCGGCACGCTTTTGAACGGGAGCGCGATTCCGAGCATTCCGCGGAGGCCCTCGCCGGCCATCCCCCAGAAGAAGCTCTTGTTGAACCCGTTGCGCGCGCCGGTCGCCTTGTCGAGGCGCCTCTGCAGCGCGGATGCGCGGCGCGGCGCCACGTACGCGGCCTCCAGGTTCTCCTTCGTGAAGTCCTTGCCCTCGCGCAGCAGCTTGAGGACGCCCTCGGCGAGCATCGCGCCAGAGCCCCACGCCTCGTCCACGCCCGCGTTCGCGAGGACGTCCGTCGTGCCCGACCCCTCCCCGATGCGCGCGTAGCCGTCGCCCACGAGGAAAGGCTCGCCCTCCACGCCGGACTCCTGGAGCGACTTCGCGCCCCAGCTGAGCAGCTTGCCGCCCTTCAGGTGGCGCCAGATGTACGGATGCTGCATCCAGTGCTGCAGGTATCGGTAGGTTGTGCGCACCGGCGTGTCCTGCCACGGCGCGACGAATATCCCGAGCGTGGCGGTGCGGTTGGGGAGGATGTAGCAGAAGCCGAATATCTCGGGCTCGGGGAAGCCGAGGGTGTGTATCACCGTACCTGGCTCGAGGTCGCACGAGTCGGGAAGCTGCACGACCGCCTTCATGCCAACGCCCCAGTCGTACTGGTGGTGCCCGGCGGGGAGGCCGAACTTCGCGTCGAGAGCGCGCCCGACCGCGCCCACGGGGCCGTCGGCCACCACGGTGAGCGCCGCCTTCACGTCCATCCCCGGCATGTACGCGCCCTCGATCGGCGCGCCGTCCTTCTCCACGCCCTGGTCCGCCATGCGCACGCCCACCACGCGGTCGCCGTCGAAAAGCGGCTCCGCCACGGGCTGCCCGGGCCATATCTGCGCCATGCCGGTCTCCATCACCTTCTGCGCGGCCCAGCCGGTCAGGTTGCCTATCGTCATCACAAGCCCGCCGCGCTTGTCCATGAACGGCGGCGTGAACGGCAGCTCGCGGGCGTTCCACTTCCCGCCCTTCATCACTATGCCGCCCATCTTGAAGCAGAGGTCCATGAACTTCGTGCCGAAGGCGCGCTTCGAGGCGCCGATGTGGTCGAAGAGGTAGGCGGTATGCTCCTTGCCGACGTTCGCGCAGTTGGGGATCTCCTGCGTGAGGTCCACGCCGGGGAAGGTACGCCTGATGGCCTCGGCCCTGGTGACGACGCCCGAGACGCCGAAGCCCGTGTCGTCAGCGCGCTCGTAGCACATCACCTGCAGAGGGCAGCCCGGCATCGCCTTGGACTCGTAGAGCGGCGTGCCGTCATCCTTCGTCTTGGCGAGCTCCGGGGCGAGCGTGAGGAGGAATCCGGCGGCGGCGGGGCCGAAGCCCGTCACCACGATGTCAGCCTGCATTTCAGTGCGTTCCATGGTTGCTCCTTTTCTTCAGGTCAGTTGGCGCCGGCGGAAAGCGCGGCGGCGATGCGGTCGGAGAGGTCGGCCTCCGCGAGCGGGCCGAGGACCTGGTCCATGTCGCCCTCGATTATCCTGTCGAGGGCGTAGAGGGTGAGGTCTATGCGGTGGTCCGTGAGCCGGTTCTGCGGGAAGTTGTACGTGCGGATGCGCTCCGAGCGGTCGCCCGAGCCGCGCAGGGAGAGGCGGCTCGCGCCGGCCTTGGCCTCCTCCTCGCGGCGCCTCTGATCGAGGATGCGCGCCTTGAGCGTGGCGAGGCACTTCTCCTTGTTGCGCTGCTGGCTGCGCTCGTCCTGGCACTGCGCCACGAGGCCCGTGGGGAGGTGCGTCATGCGGATCGCGGAGTACGTGGTGTTCACGCCCTGGCCGCCATGGCCGCCGGCGCAGAAGATGTCAATCCGGAGGTCCTTCTCGGGTATCTCGAAGTCGTCGGCCTCCTCGTCCGCCTCCGGGAACACGATCACTGTGGCGGCGGACGTGTGGATGCGGCCCTGGGCCTCCGTCTCCGGGACGCGCTGCACGCGGTGCCCGCCGCTCTCGAAGCGGAACCTGCCGTACGCGCCGTCGCCCACAACGGTGAACACGACCTCCTTGTAGCCGTCGAGGGATGTTGGCGAGGACGACATCACCTCGATCTTCCACCCCTTCTCCTCGCAGTATCTCGTGTACATGCGGAAGAGATCGCCCGCGAAGAGCGCCGCCTCCTCGCCGCCCGTCCCCGCGCGCACCTCGAAGACGGCGTTGCGCCCCTCCAGCGGATCGGGCGGCAGAAGCCCGGCCAGTACCCGGCGCTCCGCCGCGGGCAGCTCGCCCTTGAGCCTCTCGATCTCGGACTTCGCCTCCGCGGCGAAGTCGGGGTCCCCCAGAAGCGTCTCGTTGCCCTCGATGTCCTCTATGATCTTGAAATAGTCGCGCGACGCCGCCTCCAGCTTCCTCAGCGCCGTGTGCTCGCGCACCGTCTCGCGGTAGCGCTTCGCGTCCGCGATCACGGCAGGGTCGCCCATGGCGGCCTCAACCTCGCGGAGGCGCCCCAAGACGCCGGCTATCTGCGCTTTCTCTATCATAAAGAAAAGCACCTGGACATTGACGACCAGATGCTCCTTGCATGCACGAGCTGCCAGCCCCGGGCCGGCTTACTTCGCGAACTTCGCGTAGCGCTTCTTGAACATGTCGACGCGGCCTTCGGTGTCGACCATCGTCTTCTGCCCCGTGAAGTACGGGTGGCAGGCGCTGCACGTGTTCACCTGCATCTCAGGCTTGGTGGAGCGGGTGTGGATGACGTTGCCGCACGCGCACGTGATGGTGGCGTCGCCGTATTTGGGATGGATTCCTTCTTTCATTTTCCTGGACCTTTCGAAAAGTTGG
>CAMOHV010000225.1 GCA_946615275.1 uncultured Verrucomicrobiota bacterium
TGCTGGGCGCTCGTCAAGACGTCCGAGAGGACGCGCCGCCACTGCATGCAGCTCGAGAACTGCTGCTACGGCGAGACCGAGATGCTCGCCCTCAACATGTGCCGCAAGGGGCTCTTCGGCACGCTCGTCCACGGCGAGGGCGCGTACATCCACGACCTGCGCACCTACTGCTACGGGAAGTTCGACCCCGCCACCGGCTCCGGCGGCTACTGGGACTACTGGCGCCTCCGCTACAACGCCGCCCACGGCGGCAACCAGTACCCCACCCACGGCCTCGGCCCAATCTGCATCGACATGGACATCAACCGCGGCGACAACTTCGACTACCTCGTCTCCGTCGACTCCATGCAGGCCGGCTTCCAGGAGCTCGGCCTCGGCAAGTTCGGCCCCGCATCCTGGGAGAGCAAGCTCAAGGTCAAGATGGGCGACATGAACACCACCATCATCAAGACCAAGCTCGGCCGCACCATCATGGTCCAGCACAACGTCACCGGCCCCAGGCCCTACAGCCGCATCAACATGATCTCCGGCACCAAGGGCATCCTCCAGGACTATCCCCTCCGCATCGCCCTCGAGACCGAGCTCGGCAAGGGCGCCCACTCCTACAACGACAAGACCACCGCCGAGCTCCGCGAGAAGTACAAGCACCCCCTCTGGAAGACCGCCGGCGAATACGCCAAGATCCACGGCGGACACGGCGGCATGGACTTCCTCATGCTCCTGCGCCTCGCATGGTGCCTCCAGATGGGCCTGCCGCTCGACATGAACGTCTACGACCTCGCCACCTGGTGCTCCCTCAACGAGCTCACCGAGATCTCCGCCGACAACCGCGGCCGCTCCGTCGACGTCCCCGACTTCACCGGCGGCGCCTGGAAGACCCAGAAACCCTGGGGCTTCGACGACGTGGACCTCGCCAAGATGGGCCTCAACCTCAAAGTGTAAGCCTCCCCACGCGCGCAGCGCATGACAGACGACGACAGAACCGGCGGCTTCACGCCGCTGCGCGCGACGAAATTCTACATTCCGCTGCTGCTGCAGGCTTTCTCGCAGTCGCTCACGTACCCCCTTGTCGCCGCGATAGTCACGCACGGCCCCTGGGGCGTCGACACCCTCACCCCATTCGCCCAGGGCCAGACCCTCATGTTCATGATAGGCTCCCTGAGCGGCGGGCTCCTGACCACCGGCATGGTCTACGCCCGCAGCCGCAAGGGCTACGAGACCTTCAAGCGCCTGAACGCCGCCTTCATGGCGGTTCTTCTCTCTGTCCAGCTGCTCGCCTCGCTCCCCGGCGCAGGCGGATGGATATTCACCGTCCTGCTGGGGCTCCCGGAGCACATGGTGGGCGTGGCGCGCATGACGCTCCTGTGGGGCATCGTCATGCACGGGCTCTTCTTCCTGCGCAACGTTCCCCTCGTGGCCCTTCTCAACGCACGCGCGAGCTTCGAGGCGAACGCCGCCACGTTCGTCCGCATAGCGGTGACCGCCGCCTGCACGCCGATCTTCATAAAATGCGGATGGACGGGATGGGACTGGGGCCTTGTCGCCATGACGATCGGCTGCTTCACGGAGCTGTACCTCTCCTGGTGGTTCGCCCGCCCATACGTCCGCGCTCTCAAGGACGAGGGCGGGCACGCCTCCGCGATGCGGCAGTTCACCTTCACCGTGCCGCTCTCCCTCGGCGCCTTCATGCTCGCCGCCGCCCCCTTCATGGTGGCCGCGTTCGTGGGGCGCAGCGCCGACGGCGTCACGATGGTCGCGATCCACTACGTGACGATGGGCATCGCCGCGCCAGTGTGCTTCGGCGCTCTCAGGATGCAGACCGTCGCGATCCAGTTCCCCCCCGAACACGACGGCGACACCCGGGTTGTCCGCTACGCCGCCTTCGCCGGCCTGGCCCTCGGCCTGATCCCCCTTCTCATCGCGATCCCCGCCATAAGCCGCTGGTACTTCGGCTCCCTGCAGAACATGGAGGCGGACGGCGTGGCGAAGTCGCAGATCGTCATCGCCATCTACGCGCTCTGGCCGATCGTGCAGAGCCTGCGCGGACACGCCGAGGGCATCGCCGCCTGGCTAAAGCGGCCGAACATCGTGCTTGCGAGTCAGGTCATCTACCTCGCGGCGCTCTCCGCCGCGCTCGCGGCGACGCTCGCGATGGGCGTCCCAGGATGGCTCATGGGGGTGACCGCGATATTGGCGGCGTCACTCGCCGCCCTCGGCGCCCTGCGCATCGCCCTTCGCCGCCGATGAACCCCGGCGGAAGGTCCCGCTCTTGACGGCGGAGGTGACCTGGCCGTCCGGCGGCAGGTCGGCGCGCGTCCGCCCAACCGCCTCCAGCACCTTGTCGGTGGTCTGGAAATGCGCCTTGCAATGCTCCATGAGCCACGATGGGCCGTTCTTGCGCACCATCTCCTCCGCGATCTGCCTCACGCGCGGGTCGGAGGACCCCTTCGGCACCACGCCCAGCGGGACCTCGGCCGAGGGGTCGACGTCCTTCGCCATGTCGCAGAGCGACCTCAGGAATATCTCGCGCGCGACGACGGACGCCGCCGCCACCGCGATGTCATCCTCGGCCCTGTGCCTCTGCTCCACCTTCGCCTGCTTCCCGCGCTCCTTCAGGGCCCGCTTTATTACGGCCTCCGTGGGCGCGAACTGGTCTATCACGACCCGTCCGCACGAGGGGCGCTTCGTGAGAAGATCCTCCACGCACGTGCCGTGCGCCCAGGCGAGGAGGCGGTTTATGTTCCTGATCTTCGCGTAGAGGCGGTTGTATGCGGCTGGGCCGATCTTCACGAACGAGAAGCCGTCCCGCCCCAGGAGCTGGCGTATCCGCGAGCCGACGGCGAGGACCGCCTTGTCCGTCATCTGCTTGCAGTCCTTCACCCCCATCTCGCGCATGGCCTTGGCGATGTTCTCGTCCACGTAGCAGCACGCCACCACCAGCGGGCCGAAGAAGTCTCCCTTGCCGGACTCGTCGCCGCCGGCGTGCGGCGCGTCGCGCTCGGGGTCCAGCACGTCCTCGTATCCGAGCGTGGCCGCGCCCAGCACGTTCGGCTCAAGGAAGAACTCCACGAAGTCGCGCGCCTTGGAACCCTGCACGCAGAGCTTGCGCCGCCCGTGCTTCTCCTTCTGGTAGAGGACGCAGTTGAAGCCGTCGCCCTCCACCGCCGCCATCGAGTACGGCACCTGCCGCGGCTTGTAGTTGCCCACGGCGAGCATGGCCAGCAGCCTCTCCTGCTGGCCCGCGTCCAGTTCATACGTGTATGTCGATTTGTTCTCTGGCATCGGTTCTCCAATATGCCTTTTGGCGCGCTATATCATAGCACATTTTTCACATGTGTCAATTTCGAAATCAAACCTCAAACCACAGAACTGAAAATATGCTATAATCTTCCCGCCATGAAAATGAACCGACCAGGCATAATAGTGCAGATCATCCTCGCCATCGCGATTGGAGCGCTGCTCGGACGGATCCTCCCAGATTCCGGCATCAGGTGCCTCGCCACCTTCAAGGCCATATTCGCGCAGCTCGTGAAGTTCCTCGTCCCGCTCATCATCCTCGGCTTCGTGACCCCCGCGATAGCCGACGCCGGCCGCACCGCCGGCCGGCTCCTCCTCGTCACCGTGGCCCTCGCCTACGCATCAACGCTCTTCGCCGGCTACTTCGCCTTCTTCTCCGGCAAGATGTTCCTCCCCATGATCGTGGGCGGCGGCATCGACCTCGCCTCCGCCTCCTCCGCCAAGGCGTTCGCCCCCTACTTCAAGATCCCGATCCCACCTCTCGCCGACGTCATCACAAGCCTCGTGCTCTCGTTCCTCCTCGGCCTCGGCATCGTCGCGCGCAAATCGCAGCTGCTCCTCGACGCCGCACACCAGTTCCGCGAGATCATGACCTGGGCCATCGCCAAGTTCTTCGTGCCCCTCCTCCCCATGTACGTCCTGGCAGTCATCGCCGAGACGATGGCCTCCGGGCGCCTCGCCGTCATCGCCGGCCCATGCGTGAAGCTCATGGCCGCCTGCCTCGCCCTCGAATGGATTCTTCTTCTTATGCAATTCTGCGCCGCCGGCGCGATCGCGGGGCGCAACCCCCTCCGCGCCCTTGCAAACATGCTCCCCGCGTACTTCACCGGATTCGGCTGCTGCTCCTCCGCCGCCACGATCCCAGTCACGCTCC
>CAMOHV010000226.1 GCA_946615275.1 uncultured Verrucomicrobiota bacterium
TCGTCGTCCGCGTCGATGGCCTTGAGGACGGGCTTCTTGTTGGCGGCGTCGCGGGCGTGCTCCACAACGACGCGGTAGCCGTACTTCTGGGCGACCTTGGAGGCGATGTCCGGCTCGACGCGCTGGTTGATCGTGGCGAGCACCTTGAGGCCCATGAGGTCGGCGATGAGGCGGTTCGGGCGCACGCCGAGCTTTGCGGCGAGCTCCTTCACGACGACGGCGCCGCGGACGGATATCTCGCGCGTGGAGACGGAGAGCGTGATCGTGGGCTTGGCCGGCGCTGCTGGCGCGGCGGCGGTGGCGGCCGCGATCGAGGATGTGGTGCGCATGGAGACGGACGAGAAGCCGGCGCGGGTGCCGCCCACGCGCTGGAATCCAGGTCTAGCGGGCTTGGCAGGCTTTGCGGGCTTAGCCGGCTGCGCCGGCCTCGCCGCGGCGGCGGGCTTGGCGGGGGCGGCGGTCTTCGCCGAGGTTGACGAGGCCTTCGCCTTGTCCCGGTCCCTGTCCCGGCCTTTGCCCTTATTGAGGTCAGCCCTGTCCGAATCCATGTCGCCGTCGCTGTCGCCCTTCGCGGAGGCGCCTTTCTGGGCCGACTTGGCCTGCTGCGACTGGCCCTTCTGCGAGAATGCGGCGGCCTTGCCGGTGGGGCGCACCACGCGGTCCTTGCCGTGCAGATAGGAGAGATCGTCGTCTTCGTCGTCCTCGTCGTCGTCGAGCTGCCGGTCGTCGGAGAGGTCGTCAGACCTAGATTCGTCGTCATCGTCCTCCTCTTCGTCGCGCGAGGACACCTGTATTGAGATCTTTGGCTGGTCGGGGAGCTCCACCTTGATTTCTGCAGCCTTGTCGCGGGCGGGCTTCTGGGGCGGCGGCGCGGCGTCGGCGGGCTCGCCTCCCTCCGCGGCGGCGATGGCGCGCTGGCGCTCGGCCTCAAGCGCGGCGGCCTGGGCCTTGTCGGCCTCGACGCGGCGCTGCGCGGCCTTGGCGGCCTTCGCCCTGCGCTTTTCCGCCACGGCGGCCGAAGTGGCCTTGATTGTCTCGGGGCCGGCCTGCAGGAAGGCGGCATTGAGCGCGTCGACCTCCTCCGGCTCAAGCACTGAAAGCGGCGAGTACAGTTCAACGTCGGTCGCTTCGGCCAACTTCACCACGTCCGCATATGTGGCACCGATCTTCCCGGCGAATTCATAAGCTCTCATGATCTTGTCCTGAAACTGCTGTTTAACGCTATGCCCAAAAAACTCCGGCTGTCCTCAGCCCTCTGCCTCCTCCGCCGTTGCGTCCTCATCCCCGGCCGGCTCGTCGTCCCCGCCGCCGATGAGCTCGGCGACGGCCTTGGCCGCCGCGTAGATGCCCTTCGCCGTGACCTCGTCGAGGCCGGTGGCGGCGATGAAGGCGTCCTCGTCGTCGGCGAGGATGCCATCAACCGTGAGGAACCCAGCGTTGGCGAGCTGTGTCGCCTGCGCCGTGGAGATGGAGAAGGTATCGGCGAGCGTCTTGATGGCCTCTGCCTTCTGGTCCTCGAAGGATGCTAGTGCCATCGACTTCGTGACGTCCACCTTCCACCCCGTGAGCTTGGAGGTGAGACGCACGTTCTGCCCGCGCTTGCCTATCGCGAGGGAGTACTGGTCGGGCGCGACGGTCACATGGATCGAGTTGCCGCCGTCTGGGTCGAGCTCGATGGACTCGAGCTTAGCTGGGGCCAGAGCCTGGGCTACGTATGCCTTGGGGTCCTCGGACCATCTCACGATGTCGATCTTCTCGCCGCTCAATTCACGTACTATATTCCTGACGCGCGCACCCCTGAGGCCCACGCACGCGCCGACGGGATCCACTTTGTCGTCGTTCGTGCGCACAGCCAGCTTCGCGCGGTATCCAGGATCGCGCGAGACGCCCATAATCTCGACCACGCCCTCCGAGATCTCGGAGACCTCAAGACGGAAGAGCGTGCGCAGGAACTCCGCGCTCGCGCGGGAGAGCGTCACGGCGGGGCCATCGGTCTTGTCGGTCCTCACGTCCTTGACGATCGCGCGGATGGAGTCACCCACATTGAAGTCCTCAGTCGGGATGCGTTCCTTGCCTGGCAGGAACATCTCGGTCTTGCCGACCATCACATAGAGGTCGCGGCGCGAGACGGCGCTGACAGTTCCGGAGACTATCTCCCCGATGCGGCCCTTGAACTCGGCAAAGGTGTTTGTGCGCTCGGCATCACGAATCTTCGCCATGATCGTCTGGCGCGATGTCTGGGCAGCGATGCGGCCGAGCTTGGCGGCGGGCATCTCGATCTCGATCGTGTCGCCCTCGGCTGCGTCAGGCTTGATCCGGCGCGCACGCGCGATGGAGATGAATCCGGTTCCCGTTTCCTCGTCGGACACCACCACAGTGTCATATACATGGAGAGCGAGCGTCTTGCGGTCAATGACAACACGGAGGTCGTTTGTGACCCCCGGATTGTGGCGCGCCGCCTGCTTGATTGCCTGCTCGATCGCCACAAGCACGAGTTCGCGGTCTACTCCGCGCTCGCGCTCGATGAAATTCACGATCGCCAACAATTCGTTGTTCATCATGCCCGTTCTCCTTTTTTGTCAAAAATCAATAGTTTATCGCCGGTGACCTGCCCAGGCCATCGCAAAAAACACGAATATGATAGCGAATCGCGGCGGAGTTGTCAATGGGTACGGTGAAAAAATCTCACTTGCCGACGATCTGGCGGAAGACGGGCAGCACCGCGTCGCGCCAGACGAGGTAGCCGGCGTGGTCGGGGTGCAGATTGTCCTTGAACATGAGGCCGGGGAGCATGTTGCCGTCCTTGTCCAGGAACTTGTCGTTGAAGTCGAGCCAGAGGACGTCCTTGCCGTCGGCGCAGCCCTTGATGATCTTGTTCACCGCGTCGTTGCGCTGGCGCATGTGGTCCTTCGCCGTGGCCCCGCGCGGGAAGATGGGCAGAAGGAGCACCTTCGCCTCGGGATGCTTGCGCCTGAGCGTCGCCACGCAGCGCTTCACGCCCTCCGCGACCGGCTCCGCCCTGCCGCCGTTGTTTGTGCCGATCATCAGCATGAAGAGCTTCGTCTTGTACCCTTCCAGCTCGCCGTTCTCAAGCCGCCAGAGGACATGCTCGGTGCGGTCGCCGCCGTAGCCCAGGTTCAGGATGGAGTACGTCTTCAAAAGCTCGGCCCACACCTTCTCGCCGCCGCCGCCGGGGCGCTCCCAGCGATGGGTGATGGAGTCGCCCACGAACACCATGTCGTACCAGCCGTTGGTGTTGGCCGCGATCTCGGCGCGCTTCTCCGCGCAGCGCGTGCCCCACCAGTTGTCGTTGGGGAAGGCCGTCTGGGGGATGACCGTCTCCGGCCCCTCCGCCGCGAAGTTCGCCTTGTCGATGAACGCCGGGAAGCGGTTCGGCATGAGGCCCTTCGGGGCGGGGTCGAGAGCCCAGTCGAGGTACGGCAGCACCTCGGAGGCCCAGACCTCGTATCCGTACGCGCCGGGGTGGAGGCGGTCCGGCATCACGCCGGCGGGCAGGAAGCCGTCGGGCGAGAGGAAGCGGTCTGTGAAGTCCACCCAGAAGACGTTGCGCCCGTCGATGAACTTGATCAGCTCCTTGTTGACGGCGGCGTTGCGGCGGCGGCAGGCGTCGCTCGCATCGCGTCCGCGCGGGAAGATCGCGCAGAGGATAATCTTGGCCTGCGGCTGCTTCTCGCGGATGGCCATGAGGACGGCCTTCATGCCCACGATCGTGTCCTCTGGCGTCTCCTTCTCGATCGGGAAATGGCCCGAGTTGTTCGTGCCCAGCATCAGGACAATGGCCTTCGCCTGATAGCCGTCGAGCTCGCCGTGGGCGATGCGCCAGAGGACGTGCTCGGTGCGGTCGCCGGAGAAGCCGAGGTTGATGGCGCGGTATCTGCCTGCGGCGAAGTAGCGGTCCCACACGGCGCGGCCGTTCGACTCCCAGAAGTGGGTGATGGAGTCGCCGAGGAACACGATGGGGGCGCCGCCGGCCTTGACCTCCTTCATCTTGGCCTCGTGGCGGCCCATCCACCAGTTGGTGGTCCACGCCGCGTCCGGCACGGCCGGGATAAGCGCGCGAAGTCTTGGCGTGGTATCGCTTCTGGTGTGCCAGGGCTTCACCTCGGCGCACGCGGCGGCGCAGACCGCCGCCGTCAAAATGAACAGCA
>CAMOHV010000227.1 GCA_946615275.1 uncultured Verrucomicrobiota bacterium
CGCCATGAACATAGTAATACTTCTAGGAGCCCCGGGATCGGGGAAGGGAACGGTGGCGGGCAGGCTCGCCGCCGACAACGCAAACCTCAAGCACGTCTCCAGCGGAGACCTGCTTCGCGGCGCCGTCGCGAAGGGAACCGACGCCGGACGCGAGGCCAAGACGTACATGGACGCGGGCCAGCTCGTCCCCGACGCGCTCATCGCCGCCATGATCAAGGACGTCGTGGCCGAGACCACCGGCGACGTGACGATGCTCCTCGACGGCTTCCCGCGCAACCTCGCGCAGGCCGAGACGCTCGCCGCCATGGGCGCCCCCGTGACGCGCGCCGTCCTCGTCGACGTGCCGGACGCCATCATCCAGGACCGCATCGCAGGCCGCCGCACATGCCCCAAGTGCAAGGCAGGATACCACGTGAAGAACCTTCCGCCCAAGGTCGAGGGGATATGCGACGTGTGCGGCGAGAAGCTCGTGGTGCGCAAGGACGACAACCCGGACACCGTCGCCGACCGCCTTGTGGTCTATCACCGCGAGACGGAGCCCCTCATCGCCTACTACGAGGGCAAGGGACTCCTCCGCCGCGTCGACGGCACCACCGGCGTCGAGAGCGTGGCCGCCGCCGCGCTGGCGGCGATCTAGGGGGCTATTCGAGGACATTTAGGACAAGAGGACAATAGGACTAGGGCAAGAGGAAAAGAAGATAGGAAAAGAAACATGAACAGAAGAGACTTCTTGAGAATGGGGGCCGTGGCGGGCGCGGCGTCGCTGGTGGGCGGCGTCAAGGCCGCGGAATGCTGCGCCGCGCCGGCGGGCAGGAAGCCTTGCCCCTTCAAGCTGGGCATGGCGGGCTACACATACTACAAGTTCACGCTCGACGAGACGCTCGACGCGCTGGAGCGGTTCGACGTGCACGGACTCTGCGCCAAGGACAAGCACTTCCCGCTCACGGCAACGTCGGCGGAGCTGAAGGCGCTCGTCGCCAAGTGCAGGGACCGCGGCGTCGAGATCTACGGCGCCGGGCCGCTCAACATAGGCTCGCCGGACGAGGCTAAGAAGGTGTTCGACTACGCGGCCGCGCTCGGCGTGAAGACGGTGGTGGGCGTCCCCTGGCAGCCCGCCGAGGACGGCTCTAAGGCGTGGGGGAAGCGCCGCGCCTCTCGCGAGCTGTGCGAGCTCACGTCGAAGCTCTGCGCCGAGTACGACATGCGCTGCGCCATCCACAACCACGGCCGCAACCCCAAGACGGGCTCGCCCGCCCTTTACGGCGCGCCGTGCGACACGTGGGAGATGGTGAAGGACCTCGATCCGCGCATGGGCATCTGCATGGACGTGGCGTACACGTTCGCCGACGGCTTCGACCCGGCCGACACCATACGCGCCTACAGGAAGCGCCTCTTCGACGTCCACCTCCGCAACATCGCCCAGCCCGACAACGGCTCGTCGGGCGCAGCCGCCCACAAGGGGAAGATCGACTACGTGCGCATCGTGCGCGCCCTCAAGGAGACAGGCTACGACGGCTGGTGCGGCATCGAGCTCGCGAACGCCTTCGGCAAGCCCAGCGACGCCAACCCCGGCGCAGACCCTTCGTGGATCCCGCTCTCCGTGGGATACTTCCGCGGACTGATGGACGCAGTGTAGGCGACTGGCCCGGCGCACGCCAATGGCGGACTTCGTACATCTGCATCTGCACACCACCTACTCGCTCCTGGACGGGCAGTGCGGCATAAAGCCGCTCGTCCGCCGCGCGCGGCAGTGGGGCATGCCCGCGCTGGCCGTCACCGACCACGGCAACCTCTTCGCCCTCAAGGCGTTCTACGACGAGTGCCGCGCCGAGAAGGGCTACGACGACCTGCCGAAGATCAAGCCCATCCTCGGCTGCGAGACGTACGTAACCTCGTCGGGGGACCACCTTTCGCGCGACAAGGACGAGGTGCGCTACCACCTGTGCCTGCACGCGCTCAACCTCACCGGCTACCACAACCTCGTGAGGCTCATCTCCGAGGCGCACGTGCACGGCGTCTACTACAACCGCGCGCGCATCGACCACAAGCTCCTCGAGAAGTACCACGAGGGCCTCCACTGCTCCAGCGCCTGCATCGCCGGAGAGGTGGCGTCGGCTATAGACAAGGGCCGCATGGACGAGGCGGAGCGCGTCGCGAAGTGGTACAAGGACCTCTTCGGCGAGAACTACTCGCTTGAGGTGATGCTCCACAAGGGGACGAAGACGAACATCCCGGAGATGGCGCGGATCGAGCACCGCGAGCTCTACAGGCGGCAGGTGGAGATCGTGAAGGGCATGATCGAGGTCGGGAGGAAGCTCGACATCCCGATCATCGCGACGAACGACGTGCACTTCATGGACGCTTCCGACGACGATTCGCACGACGTGCTGCTGTGCCTTTCCACGGGCAAGAAGATGTCGGACGAGAAGCGCCTGATCTACACCGGCGAGGAGTGGTTCAAGCCCGCCGACGAGATGGCCCGCATCTTCTCGGAGCATCCCGAGTTCCTCTCCCGCACGATTGAGGTGGCGGAGCGCGTCGAGAAGTACGAGCTGGACTCCAAGCCCATCATGCCGAAGTTCCCCATCCCCGCGGAGTTCGGCAGCGAGGACGATCCCAAGTACTCTCGCTTCGAGGACCCCGCGCAGAGGCGGATTCAGTTCGAGGCAGACTACCTGGACCACCTCGTGTGGGATGGCGCGAAGAGGCGCTGGCCCGGCGGCGAGCTGGACGACGAGAAGAAGGAGCGCGTCCAGTTCGAGCTCGACACCATCCGGAAGATGGGCTTCCCCGGATACTTCCTCATCGTGCACGACTACATCAAGGCAGCGCGCGACATGGGCGTGTGGGTGGGGCCGGGGCGCGGATCCGCAGCCGGCGCGGCGGTGGCCTACGCCCTGGGGATCACCAACGTGGACCCGATCAAGTTCGACCTGCTGTTCGAGCGCTTCCTGAACCCCGACCGCATCTCGATGCCCGACATCGACGTGGACTTCGACGACGGCGGCCGCGGCAAGGTGCTGGAGTACGTCACCGAGAAGTACGGCCAGGAGCACGTCGCGCACATCGTCACGTTCGGCCAGATGGCCCCCAAGAGCGCGATCAAGGACGTCGGGCGCGTGATGGACTATCCGCTCGCCGACACCAACAAGCTCGCGGACCTCGTCCCGAACGCGCCGAAGATCACCTTCAAGAAGGCGATCGAGCAGTCTCCGGACCTGGCGGCGGCGTGCGAGGACTTGTCGAACCCGGTCGTCCACCAGCTCCTGGAGCGCGCCCAGCGGCTAGACGGCTGCATCCGGCAGCCCGGCGTCCACGCCTGCGGCGTGATCATCTCGCGCGACCCGCTCATCGACACGCTCCCGGTGATGCCAACCGAGAACGAGTCGCTCCTCACCACGCAGTACGACGGGCACTACGTGGAGCCCGTCGGCCTCCTGAAGATGGACTTCCTCGGGCTCAAGACGCTCTCCGTGGAGAAGGAGTGCGTGGCGCTCATAAAGAAGTTCCGCGGCGTCGACCTCGACCCCGACAAGATACCCGACGACGACGCCGAGACGTACGCGCTCTTCGGGCGCGGCGAGACGACGGGCCTCTTCCAGTTCGAGTCCGACGGCATGAAGAAGTACCTCATGGAGCTTCAGCCGGAGCGCCTCGCCGACCTCGTCGCCATGAACGCCCTGTACCGCCCGGGACCGCTCGCCTACATCCCCACGTTCATCGCCCGCAAGCAGGGCCGCGAGCCGATAAAGTACGACCATCCGCTCATGGAGAAGTACCTGAAGGACACGTACGGCGTCACGGTCTACCAGGAGCAGGTGATGCTTCTCTCCCGCCTGCTCGGCGGGTTCACGCGCGGCATGAGCGACAAGCTCCGCAAGGCCATGGGCAAGAAGCAGCTTGCCACGATGGAGGAGCTGAAGGTCAAGTTCATCGACGGCTGCCTCGCGAACAAGGACTTCCGCATTGACAAGTGGAAGGACGAGAAGGAGGCGCGCAAGCTCATCGACAAGATATGGAGCGACTGGCGTGCGTTCGCCGAATACGCGTTCAACAAGTCCCACGCCGTGTGCTACGCCTGGGTGGCGTACCAGACTGGCTACATGAAGGCCCACTACCCGGCCGAGTTCATGTGCGCGCAGAT
>CAMOHV010000228.1 GCA_946615275.1 uncultured Verrucomicrobiota bacterium
CGCATCACTTCCAGTCGTATTCGCGGAGGATCCCGCCGAAGCGCCAGCGGACAGGCTGGAGCGTCTCGAACCAGTCGAGCGGCTCGCCGACAGGCCGCGGCTCCGACGCGCGCCGGAACGCCGCCGCGATCGCCGCGCGCACCTCGGGCGTCGCGAGGCGACGATGCCACGAGACGAACACAGGAGTGCCGCTGCGGCCGAGAAGATCTATCCACTGCCTGTTCCGCGCCCAGGAGACGGCGCCCTCGGAGGCGAGCCCCGCGCAGTCGGCGTCCACCGCGAAGAACGCCCTGTCCTGCACGGACCTGAACGCGAGGCAGTTGACGCCGTTGCCGCGCGTCCAGTTCCAGTCGCGCCCGCTTGTGTCGTTGCCGGAGCGCTGAAGCTCGAAGAGCCCGGCCGCGAAGTGGTTGAGCGCGTTGCAGCCGATGATGACCACGTCGTCGCCCGCGCCCTCGCGCATCGCGCGGAAGAGGTCGAGGAGGACCTCCGCCGTGGTGCGGGAGTCGTCGCGCCACACGCGCTCGCCGCGGATCAGGACTTCCTTGTCGTTGTCCCAGCGCTGGTTGACGTCGAACGTGAGATAGTCGATCTTCACGAGCTTGAAGCCCCACTTGCGGAATCGGCGCATGTCGGAGAGTATCTGCTCCTTCACCGCGGGGACCGTCGGGTCCACGTAACGCTCGTCGCCCTTCAGCTTCATCTCCGCCGGCAGCTCGGGCCAGGCGTAGAACGGACGGTACCAGAGCCCAGGCTTCGCCCCCAGGGCCGCCACGCGCGACGCGAACTCCGGCATCGCCATGCCGAAGCTGTCGGACGACCTGTCCCACGGCCCGTACCCCGACGAGAACTTCCCCGTGGTGCGCTTGAGAAACGCCGGCGAGCGCATCTGCCAGCCGTCGTCCATCACCACGTACGGACGGTTCGCGAGCCCCTTCGCGCACTCGGAGATGTACGCAGCGTCGGCGAGGAAGTTCGTCGCCGTGTTGTCTCCGTATGCGCAGTACCAGTCGTTGTAGCCGTACACGGGCGTCCTGGCGAGGCGCGGGCTCGGGCACATCGTGCGGCAGAACTCGCGCGCGGCGGCGAACGGCCTCTCGCCCGGGAGCCCCCTGCGCGAGACGAGCTCCACGGCGCGGAGGGTGCGCCCGCCAAGGCGCACGGGGCGGCTCCCGGCGCGGACGTCGAGGAGGAGCGACAGCGAATCGGGCGCGGCCGTCCAGCATGGAAGAGAGTTCGGCTGCACCTTCACGCCGTAGCCGTCGGCGCGGCGTCCGTCCGACGCCATGAAATACCACGGCAGCGCGCGGGCGGCAGACGGGTCGCCCCAGCCCAGCCTGCCGTATCCGCGCTCCCATGTGTCGCAGAGTATCTTAACGTCCTTGAAGCCGAAGTTCCACCTGAGGCGCACGAACGAAAGCCCCTTATCCGGCGAGGACACCTCTATCGCGGCGGCATCGTCTCCGCCGCGCGCGATCTTCACCGTCACGCCAGCGCCGGTCCAGGCGTCGCCTGCGCGGGCAAGCTCGTTCGTGAAGCCGTCGCCCTCCGCCACCACGGAGTCTGGCGGCGTTCCGAGCGGCAGCTGCGAGAAGGTCCCGGTGCCGGGCACCTTCTCGACCGAGAGGGTGAACTTGGCGCACTTCGCGGCGGCGGCGAGCTCGGCGTAGAGCGATTCAAGCTCCGCGGTTTTCTCCGCGAGCCTGGGGCGCAGTTCCTTGTAGCGCGCCACCACGTTCTTGAAATACTTGAAGTGCGGGCTCTTGCGCCTCTCCTGGTCGGCGAGCCATTCGTCGAGCGCGGCGCAGCACGCCTCGTAGTCGTTCAGATCCTTCCCCTTCCTGCGGATGGTCATCTCCATGTGGGGGATGGTCCTGAGGGCGGACGCCGCGCCGCGCAGCCTGTACATCACCTTGGCGGCGGACTGCGCGGTGCGCTGGTTCGGCGTGTCGAGGAGCGCGATGTTCACCCCGGCGTCGAGCTCGGCGGCGCTGAAGCGCCCTACCTCGCGTCCGTCGGCCTTCAGCGCATAGACGCCGTCGGGGAGATGCCTCACCTGCAGCGTCTCGCGGTTGAAGCGGCGCGTGAGGGGATAGATCTCGTCGTCCTTCACGTATTCGGGGAGCTTCGGGAAAGGAAGAGACTTCGGCGCGTAGGAGAAGGAGAGCGAGCCTGGGGCGTACTTGACGTCCGCCACGGCGGCGTTCTGGGCGGCGAGGCCGGAGCCGTCGGCGTCAATGGCCACCGAGGCGACGACGGGCGAGACGCCGAGGGAGTCGAGCACGCACGCGGCCATGAGGAGATGGCCTTCCGGGCCGGGGTGGACGCGGTCGTTGCAGAAGTGGCGCTTGGCGCTCGACTTGAAGATGTCGGTGAGAGGGGCGTGGAGCTCGATGAGCGGAACGCGCTTTTCGGCGGCGAGACGGCGGCAGATGTCGGCGCAACCTGCGAGGCCGGGCTCATTACAGGCGGGGAAGTTGGGCGTCTTCAGGTCGCTATACTGGTCGTAGGGGGATGGCGTGAGGATGCGGAGTTGCTTACCGTCGGAGATGATCTTGTCGGCGAGAAGCGTCTGATTCTTCTCGTAGCGGGCGAGGGCGTCGGCGCGGGACTTGAGTTCCTTCGCATTGGGGTTCTTGTCGTTCTTGTAGGAGCTGCGGCTCACGTCGTTCATGCCGAACATCACGAACACGCTGTCGGGATTCATGGACTTCACATCCCATTCGTAGCGCGAGAGCCCGCCGCCGGCGTTGTCGCCGCTTACGCCGGCGTTCATGGCACGCGCGCCTGAGCCGGGTGAGCGCAGCTCCTGGAAGAGCTGGAGGTAGAAGACGTAGGATCCACCGTGGGTGATGGAGTCGCCCAGGAAGGCGGCGCGCTCGCCCTTCGCGAACGGGGCATGGCGCGACGGGGATTCCTCAAGCCAGTCCAAGAGGTCGCGGCAGAGGTCGTATCGGCATCCGTGGCCCATGCCGAAGCCGTGGAGGATGGCCTTGTCGGACACTGTGATGGCGTTGTAGGCGGCGTAGACGGCGCACGGGGCGCATGTGGTGTCGGCAAAGCCCATCGCGACGCGCACTGGGCAGCGGATGCGGGATGCGAAGTTCGCGCCGTCGAAGTAGGGGGCGTTCTTCTCGGCGGCGGAACGGTTCTCATCCTTCTGCGACTCGATGATGCGCGGCCATCCGCTCTGGCGGCCCTTGAGGTAGCCCATGGTGTCGGTGATGGCGGGGACGAAGAACACGGCGCGGGTGAAGCTGTGGTTGAGGCCCACGAGGTAGAAGCCGAATCCGCCGCCCTGCGAGGTGCCGTGGTAGAAGACGCGGGAGCGGTCGGCGTCGGGGCGGGCCACCGCCCAGTCGACGGCGCGGTCGAGGGCGAGTATCACGGGATAGAAGAAGTAGTCCTCGCGGCTCTTCGAGATGCCGGCGCAGCTGTAGCCCGTCCCCCAGCGCTCCTGGCACGCCTTGACCATAGCGTCGTATTCGGCCTTGAGGTTGTTCTCGCTCCACTTCCAGTGCGGCGGGAAAGGATATACGCTGAACCTGAGGCAGATGCGGTCCTTGCGTCCGCGGAGGTCGTTCGTCCAGCCGCCGAAGCCGGCGGCGTTCACCTCGAAGTCTACAGGGTAGGGCGCGAGCGACTTGTCCTTCGGCACTGTCATGTAGCCGTGCACGCGGCGTCCGTAGGAGGCGAAGGAGATGCGGAAGAAGTCGAAGTCGGCGTTGGAGCGCTCCGGGACGGGCGTGATCTCGGGCTCGGCGGGGACCTCGCGGGCGAAGCGGGTGCGGGCGGCGGACCAGAACTCGTCGAAGTCGTCAGGGGACGGGCTGCCCTTCTCGATCCTCTCGGGCTCGTACGCCACGCCCCAGTGCACCGTCTTCGCGCCTTTGGAGTCGAGCCTCAGGCGCAGGAAGCCCGGCTCGCCGAGCGTGCCGGAGATCGTGAAGCGGTTCGTGGCGGCGAGGTCCCACGCGGCCTCTGCGACGATCTTCGGCCCGAAGTTGTCCAGCGCGGCGCGCACGGACCCTGCGCGCGCGGGGGCGCCGTTGGTCTCCGTGACCTCCACGGTGAAGACGGCCTTCTCGCCGCAGGCGTAGATGTGGTCGGCGCGGTCTGGCGCGATGGAGTA
>CAMOHV010000229.1 GCA_946615275.1 uncultured Verrucomicrobiota bacterium
GCGGCGTACGGCGCGCCGAAGAGCGTCCGCACTTTCTACCTCAAGCCCGGCGCGGGGGAGGGGAACGGCACGGAGTCCGCGCCGTTCGGCACGTTCGACGCCGCGAAGAAGGCTGTCCGCGAGGCGGTGGCGGACAAGTCGCTGCCGCCGGGCCGCGTGTCGGTTGTGGTGCTTGACGGCAAGTACTTCCTGGGCGACGCAGTCCGCTTCGCGAGGGAGGACTCCGGCACGGCCGACCATCCCGTTCTGTGGCGCTCCAAGACGCGCGGCGGCGTGCGCTTCACCGGCGGCGTTTCCGTTCCGAAGCTGAAGCGGCTTGCGCAGGACGACCCGGCATGGGCGCGCATACCCGAGGAGGCCCGGGCCCACGTCGGCGTGGCCGACCTCAAGGCCGCGGGCATCTCCGACTACGGCGTGCCACAGGCGAGCGGATTCGGCGGGCCCAGCATGGAGCTCGTGTGGGACGGGCGTTTCCAGACGCTCGCCCGCTGGCCGAACGACGGCTGGACGGGCATCTCCGCGGTTGAACCCACGGAGAAGGGGCCGGACGGGCGTCCCCTGAAGGCGAAGTGGTTCGTCTGCTCCGATGACCGGGCGGCGCGTTGGGCCGACGAGCCCGCGCCATACGGCAACGGATTCTTCTGCTACAACTGGGCCGCGGCCCGCGTCGCCTTCGAGAGCATCGACCCCGCCACCAGGACGATCCGCCAGAAGGGGCGTGGCTCCGTGTACGGATATTCGAAGAACGGGTTCTGGTACGGCTACAACCTTCTCTGCGAGCTGGACGCGCCGGGCGAGTACTACATCGACCGCGACGCCGGCAGGCTCTACTACTGGCCCGTCACGCAGAAGGCCGACCCTGAAGGCGCGCTCACCATGACGCGTGACCTCTTCCGCCTGAACGACGTCTCCTTCGCCACCTTCGCCGGATTCGTCTTCGAGAACTGCCGGGACATAGCCCTCTCGGCCCGCGGCGGGGAGTCCGTTGAACTCGTCGCCTGCACGTTCCGCAACATCGGCGCCCGCGCCGTCAGCCTGGCGCACGTGCCAAGAAGCCGGGTGGCGGGGTGCGACATCTCGTGGTGCGGCTCGGGCGGCGTGACGCTGGAGGGCGGCGACATGAAGACCCTCGCGCACGGCGACATGGCCGTTGAGAACTGCCACATCCACCATTACGCCCTCGCCGACCTCACCTACGCCCCGGCCGTCAGGCTCTATGGCTGCGGACTCTCCGTGACGCACTGCACCATCCACGACGGCCCGCACACCGCGCTACTCTTCGGCGGGCGCGAGCACACGATCTCCTGGAACGAGGTGCACTCCGTGTGCCTCGACGCGGGCGAGATGGGCGCCGTGTACTGCGGGCGCGACTGGACGCTCTGCGGCAACCGAATCGACGCCAACTACTTCCACGACATCTACAACCCGCGCAACCAGCGCAACCGCGCCATAATGCTGGACGACGGGGCGGCTGGAATCTCCATGACGTCCAACCGCTTCGTGCGCGTGGCCGAGGCTATCTCCCTCTCCGCCATCGGCAACGTGATCGAGAACAACCTCTTCGAGAGCAACTTCCCGCCCATCAGCGCCTGGCAGAAGTGGGAGCACCACGAGGACTACACCAACCCGCACTACACGCACAAGCAGCTTCCGGAAATCCTCGCCAAGCTCCCCGTCCACGAGGAGCCCTGGAAGAGCCGCTATCCGTATCTCGCGATGATCGACGACGCGATCAAGACCGGAAAGCTCCGCGACCCCGCCACGCGCACGGTGATCCGCCGAAACATCGCCCACTCCGGAACGACGAACCTCGTCTGGTACATGGGCGCCAAGTACGCCTACTCGCCAGAGACGTGGCTCGTGGAGGACAACACGGAGTACGGCCGCGCCGCCCCCAAGGGCTTCGCGCCGCTGCCGCCCATATCCGCGATCGGCGTCTATGCATCCCCCGAGCGCGCCTCATGGCCCGTGTCCCACCCCGTCACAATCAAGTGCACGAACCTCATCTACAAGAAGAAACAACCATGAACAGAACTCTGATAGTCTGCGCCGCCGCCGCGTGCCTCGCCGCAGCAGGCTGCTTCGAGAACAGGCAGAAGCCGGCCGACGTCCCCACCGTCACATCGCTCGAGGCGCTCTCCGCCACTAACCGCGCCGAGGTGGTGCGCCTCATCCTGCGCGGCAGGCCCGGCCCGCTTGCCGACAAGGATCTCGCAGACCTCCCCGCCCTCAAGGTCCTCGACCTCTCCGAGCGCAAGACCAAGGAAGTCCCGGCGGCGGTCTTCAACATCAAGACGCTCGAGCACTTCTACTTCGTGCGCAATGGGCTCGAGAAGTTCCCCGAAGGGCTTCAGAACCTCCCATCGCTCACGTACCTCAACCTTGACGGCAACGCCCTCGCTTCTTTGCCCGACGCCGCAGGCCAGCTCAAGTCGCTCAAGTGGCTGCGCCTCAACGACAACCGCCTCGAGTCCATCCCCGCCTCGCTCGGCCAGCTCAAGGACCTCCGCCGCTTCTACGCCCGCAACAACAAGCTCAAGGCGGTCCCCGAGGCTGCCAAGGAATGGAAGCTCCTCGAGGATCTGTCCCTCGACGGCAACCAGATCGCAGAGGTGCCGCAGTGGCTTACGTCGCTCGCGAAGCTCAAGGCCGTCTCGTTCAACAACTGCCCGGTGAAGAAGCTGCCCGAAGACCTCTCCGGCTGGCGCGGGCTCGACTCCCTCTCGCTCGGCGCGTGCCCCATCCCTGCCGACGAGATGAAGCGCATACGCGCAGCCCTCCCGAAAGTGGCGCTGATGTTCTGACGCGATGCGCTCCTCCGCTCGACTGAAGGAGCTCTCCGGGGCGCCGCTTGGCCGCCTCCTCTTCAAGTACTCGTGGCCCGCCCTCGTGGCCATGACGCTCAACGCCCTCTACTCGGTGGTGGACCGCTTCTGGATCGGACGCGGCGCCGGCGAGGACGCGATGGCGGCCCTCACTCTCTCCATCCCCATAATGATGGTGTTCGGCGCGTTCGGAGTGTGGATAGGGGCCGGGCATTCCGCAGTCCTTTCCATAAAGCTCGGCGAAGGGGACCACGTTGCGGCGGAGCGGACGCTTGGCGAACTCGTCGCCTTCAAGCTCGTCTTCTTCCTTCTGCTCCCTCCGCTTGTGTTCGCTCTGCTCGACCCCATCCTGCGCCTGACGGGCGGGGCGAACGTGACGCCCGCCGCCCTTGCGGACGCCAGGCGCTATCTGCAGATCGTGCTCTTCTCGAATCTCTTCTCGCATCTCGCATTCGGGCTTTCGGCCGCCATGCGCTCGGAGGGCGCGGTGTATCCGTCGATGATGTGCATGGTGGTGGGATTCGGTGCGAACATGCTTCTGGATCCGCTTTTCATCTTCGGATTTGGCATGGGGGTTGCGGGGGCGGCGTGGGCCACGGACGTCGCGATGGTGGCTTCGTGCGCGTGCGCCCTCGCATACTATCTGCGCGGGAAGAGCGTGGTGCGCCTCAGGTGGGGGCGCGTGCGCATCGTCCCCGCGATAGCCCGCCGCGCGATGGGGATAGGCCTTTCGCCGTTCCTGCAGCAGACGATGGGCTCGCTCGTGACGGTGTCGCTGCAGATGGCGTTCACGAAGTGGGCGGTGGACGGCGCGGCGGCCACGCGCCAGCTCGCCTCGCTTGGGATATTCCATGTGGTGATGCTGCTTTTCCTGATGCCCGTCCTTGGCGTGCAGCAGGGGCTGGGGCCCATCATGGGATTCAACTGGGGGGCGAGGAACTACGCGAGGGTGCGCGCCATTCTCTTCAAGGGGCTCTGGATCACGACGGCGATTGTGTCGGCGGCGGCGGCCGTGCAGGTGTTCGCGCCGGAGGTGGTGGTGAAGGCGTTCACAACCGAGGCCGACGCGGCGCTTAGAAAGCTCGCCGCCGGCGACCTCCGCGTCTCCAACTGCATGCTCTGGTGCATAGGGTTGAACATCGTCGCCACAACCTACTTCCAGTCGATAGGAAGGCCTGCCGCCGCGATCGTCCTCTCCACGCTGCGGCAGGGCGTTTGCCTTGTGCCGTGCATCTGGATGTTGCCGTATTTCTTCGAGGACCACGCGTTAGGCATCTGGCTTTCCATGCCGGTCTCGGA
>CAMOHV010000230.1 GCA_946615275.1 uncultured Verrucomicrobiota bacterium
GCTCGTTCGGATTCCCCACGACGAGCGACGCATACCGCGGGTCTTCCGTCGCCGCCCGCGCGATGACCAGGAACTTCGCCTTCTGCTCGTCCGACTTAAAGCCGCGCAGCGGCGACTTAAAGGCGGCGAAGCCGCCTTGAGTGGTTAAATCGCGGCTTCGCCGCTTTAAATGGTTAAGTCGCCGCTGCGCGGCTTTAAATTTAAAGGGCGAAGCCCGATTTAACCATTTAAAGGCCGTAGGCCGATTTAAAGGCCGAAGGCCGACTTAACCACTTAAAGGCCGAAGGCCACTTAAAGCCGCGAAGCGGCGACTTAACGCCGCGACCATCCCGCCGGATAAAGACGTGCCTCCGTGGGGGTGTCGTCGGTCATGGAAGTCTGCGAAGATTCGGGGCTGTGCAGATACACGCGCCGCACGGTGCCCGCGCCGCGTCCGCCGACGCCCGAGAAGAGCGCCTCGGCCTCCCAGAACACAGGCTTCGCGAAGTCCAGCTCCAGAAACGCCGCCGGAACCTCGATGCGCGCGGAATAGCCCTTACCGTCCGCATCGACCTTGAATTCCACATTCGCGCCGGGCGCCTCGCCCACAAACTCGAACGCCGCCTTGCCGCCCGCAGGCGTTGCGTATTCCTGCGGTCTTTTCGCGCCGTTCGTGAACGGCTTCATCGCCACTACGCGATCTCTTCCGCCGACGCGCGCGGCGAGGATGCGCGTGAAGCCGACGTGCCGCCCCTTCGGATCCCTCTCCGGAAGCGCCGCCGGACTCTTGGCGGGGCCCGTCTCGAACCCCACCGCGTCGCCGCCCTTGAAGACGGAGCCCATGTCCGCCGCAACGTTCACAAGCGGAGTGTCGTCGCGCACATGCGCGGTGAACACGACCATCTCCCCTTCGCGCGCGATTCGCGCGTCCTCGAGCGGCTTTGGCGCGGCGCCCGGGAACACAAGCGGCTGCACCTTCTCCAGCAGGACCTCGCCCGACGCGCGCCATTCGCCCTTCACGCGCACGCCGCGCGCATCCGTCTCGAATCCCAAGACGCGGTACGTGTGCCCCGCGTTGTAGGCCCACACCTCTCCGCGCGCCGGGAAATACTGCACCCGTCCGGAAAAGTCCTCGCCCCCGAACGAGTACGGCACGCCGCGCCCAGGGAGGCCGGGGATGTCGAAGAGATGGTCCACGTAGAAGCCGTCCGCGGTGTACACCGTGAACACGCCCCATTCGCTGGCGGAGACGGTGTATGCGTCGCCTACCATCCCGGCGTGGCACCAATGGTGGAGGATCTCGCCCGGCTTCATGCCGCCCACGGCCTTGCGTCCGACGCGCCAGACGAGCGAGCCGTCCGGCGCATACTTCATCACGAACACCGCCCCCACGTCGGCCGTGTGCCCCATGCCGCGGTGCATGTACTTGGTTAGTTCCGGGGTCGCGTACTGCGGGCTGCAGGCGACAGAGGCGTAGAAGTTCCCGCTGGAATCGCGCCTGAGCCCCATGAGGCCCTGGCGGTATGAGCAGAAGAGCTTGTCCATGCCGGGGACTATCTCAGGAATCGCGACGCGCGCCGCCGCGGCGTCCCACTGCGGCACGCCGCGCGCGAAGCCGCGGCACGGGACGCAGACCACCGCGTTGTCCATCGTGAGCAGGAAGAGGTCGCCGTTCGCCTCCATGCGCATCGCGCCGAGCTGATGCGCCCAGCGCCAGTCACGCCCGGCGGGGGCGAGAAGGTCCGCATGCTCGCCGTCCTGCCGCCGCCCGTCGCCGTTGGCGTCCATCCAGAGGATCGCCGTCTCTGGCGCGCCGCGCCTTGAGGGCTGGCGGAAATAGACGCCGGCCACGGGGACCATTGAGTCGCCGTCTATGCGGCAGACCGTCATGGGGCGTTCGGGGTTGCGGTTGTCGGGCGTGCCGTCCGGCACGAGGTACTTGTTGCCGTCGGCGCACTTAATCACCTCGGGCATGTTCATCGTGTTCATCACGGAGCCGAACTCCGCGAGGCCGGCGCCGGCGAAGTCCCACGAAGCGTCCGGCGCGCCCGTCCCGCCGCCGTCCGGCACGCGTGCGCGCGCGAACGAGGACGGGCCCGAAAGCGAATAGTACTGGAGGAGAGGGTCGTCGCAATCGGGGACGTTGCTCGGCGAATACGAGGTGTAGCCGAAGTATCGTCTGCGGACGCTCCCGGTGGCGGCGGCGAGCACGCTCACGATCTTCGGGGCGGACGCCTCCGCGACGAGGAGCGCGCCCGTCCTGTCCACGGCCAGCCCGAACGGATAGAGGAACGCGCCGAAGTCGATCCTGCCCAGGAATCCGCGCCCGCCCTTCGCGCCGTATGCGCGCAGGAACTCGCCGTCCTTGGAGAACACCTTCACCTGCTGGCTCTCGCCCAGGTCGCTCACGAAGATCTCGCCGTTCGGCGCCACTGCGATGCCGTGGGGGGCGGGGATCCCCCGAGGCACGATGCGCGAGGCGCGGGACGGACCCAGATCCATCTTCGCGACGCCATCTCCGCTCACGGCGTAGAGCGCGCCTCCGGCGGCGCAGAGCCCGCGCGGCCTCTCGCAGGCGAACTCGCCCGTCTTCAGTCCGCTCTCCGCGTCGTGGACGATTATGCGCGACCCGTTGAAGTCCGAGATGTACACCTTCCCGCCCGCGAGGGCGATGCCTGCGCAGTTGAATTCGTATTCCGGGCGCAGGGCGCTCTTCGGCGGGAGCGCGGGCGGCGCGGGATCCACCTCCAGCGGAATCGCGCCGCGCCCGTCCGGGAACACTTCGTAGTTGCCTGTGGCGGCGGAGAGCCTCACGAGCATGAAGACGGGCTTCTTCGCGTCGCGCTTCTCATAGACGAGAAAAGCCTTGCGTCCGTCGGCGGCGATGCACGAGTAGTTGCCCCAGCCATCCACCACGAACGGCATGGTGCGCCAAAGCACCTTTCCGGCGAAGTCGGTCTTCACGATTCCTCGCCCGGACTCGTTCATGTGCCACACGAAGTAGCGGCCCGTGTCGTCGGCCGCGCAGGCGACCGGTGGGCCATGGTCGCCGCCCCAGCCGCCCTTCTGGTCCTTCGTCTCGTACGGCGGCTCGCCGCTCGTCCCGACGGTGCCGAAGTACTCCACGTCCAGGCCGTCGTGCGCGTATGCCCCCCAACGGTACGTCTTTCCCGCCTCGCACGGGAAGCCGAGCGCGTCGCGCCCGTCCCACGCCACCTCCACCTTGCCTGCCTCGCGCAGTTCGCCGCCGATCAGCTCGCGCACCACGCCGCCCTTGTCGTCGAAGATGTTCACGGATACCTTCGCGCGCTTCGGGAGGTCGAAGGCGATCTTCGCCCAGCCGGTGGTGTCGGCCTCGCCCGCCTTCTTCGCGGCGGCGGCCACGGACGCGAACGTCATCGCGGGCGGCGGCAGGCTTCCCTCGGGGGAGAACTCCATCTGCCCCCATGTGTCCAGATTCAGGAACGCGAACGCCCCGGGATCGCGGTTGAATATCGCCGCGGTGAAATGTCCGTCCGAGCCGGGGAACCACTTCACGTCCACAACCGCCGCCATGCGCTCGCCCGGCCTGAAGGGACGCTTGCCGTCCGCCACCCCAAGAGCGCTCCATGGAATGCGGGCCTCGAGGACGAACGACTTGTCGCCGGGGACTATCTTGATCGCGCTTCCCTTGGGGTTGAGGGTCTTCGGGCAGTCGAAGAACGCGCCTGGCGTGACGAAGAGGCAGTCCGTGCCGTCCGCCGTGTTCCGCCACATGTTCACGCACGTCACGCGAGGGTTGCCCACGTAGAAGCCCTGCTTGTTGCGCCGGTCCTTGCGCGGGAGCGGATATGGGAGGGACCTGTCGGTGGAGAGGCGCAACTGTATGAGGTCTCCCTGCCAATAGCGATCCTCGGGGCGGTTCACGTTCGTGATGTCGTGGTCGAAGAGCGCCATGTCCGCCGCGACGTAGAGATTCGCCTCGTCGTGCATGAAGTATAAGGCGGCGTTCTGGCGGTCGGCGAACTCCTCGGCGTTCCAGCAGAGGACGGCGCCGGACTTGTCCCAGTCGGAGAGGTCGCCGTCGATGGCCGGCGCGCGGCCGTCCTTCACGGGCACGGCCTTCGCGACGCCGTCAAGGCACGACGTGCCGGCCTGTAAG
>CAMOHV010000231.1 GCA_946615275.1 uncultured Verrucomicrobiota bacterium
CCCCTCTCACTCTTCCAGGGCGAAAGGCGCCTCGTGCCCGCCCGCTGGCCAAACGAGGGCTTCGTCCGCACCGGCGACAACGTGGGCAATGTGGAGAAACGCCACGACGCCAACTTCTCCACGACCGGCGTCTTCAAGTTCCCCTCCCCCCGCCTCGCGCAGTGGGCGAAGGAGCCGGAGCTCTGGGCATACGGGCTATGGTGCTACGAGTGGGCCGACGCCAAGGCGCGCGTCCTCGCCATAGACCCCGCCGCCGGCACGATCTCCGTCGACCCCTCCCCCATCGGCTTCGGCATCAAGGAGAACGCGCAGTTCCACGTCCTGAACGCGATCTCCGAGATCGACCGCCCCGGCGAGTGGGCGATCGACCGCTCCGCGCGGAAGGTCTATCTCTGGCCGGACGGGCGCAAGCGCCCCGCCTTCGCCGCCGCGCCCGGCCTAGTCTCCGCGCGCGACGTCACCGACTTCACCATCGACGGCCTCGTCTTCGAGCACTCCCGCACCACCACCGTCAATTTCCAGAACGCCTCGCGCGTGGCGGTCCTCTCGTCCGTCTTCCGCCACACCTCCTCGTGGGGCGTAACCATCTCGCGCGGAACCGACTGCCGCGTGGAGGGATGCGACATGTACGACCTCGGCGAGGGCGGCGTCTCGCTGGAGGGCGGCGACTTCAGGACCCTGACGCCCGGCAACAACGTGGCCGACAACAACCACATCCACCACTACGGCCTCGTCGTGCCCAACTACCGCCCAGGCGTCCAGCTCAACGGCGTGGGCAACCGCTGCACGCACAACCTCATCCACCACACCCTCCACCAGGCGATCGCCTTCGGCGGCAACGACCACTACATCGGCTTCAACGTCTGCCACGACTGCTGCACCTTCAACGACGACGCCGGCACCATCTACTGCTGCCAGCGCGACTGGTCGAAGCGCGGCACGGTGATCGAGCGCAACATAATCCACATGACCGGCAAGCAGCCGCGCGCCACCCACACCGAGGCCATCTACCTCGACGACTTCTCCAGCGGCGTGATCATGCGCGGCAACATCATCAACCGCGCCTCATACGGAATCTACATCGGCGGCGGACAGGACTGCGAGGCGTACGGCAACGTGATCATGAACTGCGGCGCGGCCATCTCCCTCGGGAGCCGCGGCATTGAGACCTTCGCGCGCAACATCTCCATCAAGGGCCGCGAGAGCGATATGTTCAAGCGCCTCGAAAAAGGCCGCGCCCTCTTCGAAAGCCCACTCTGGAAGGCACGCTACCCCAACATGATGCGCGTCTTCGACTTCCCAGACGCCCAGCACGCGCACGACGCCCACTTCAACCGCATCTCCAACAACGTGTGCGTCACGAGCGGGGAGATATCAAAGGGCAACTGGAAGTTCGTCTCCTCCACGTGCATCGTGTCCAACAATCTCGAGATCGGCGAAGACCCCGGCTTCGAGGACTACGCGCACTTCGGCTGGAACCTGAAGCCGGGCCGCGCGCGCGACATGGTGGGCGACCTGCGCATCGCGGAGATCGGGCTCTACGAGAGCCCCCGCCGCGTGTCGCCGGCCGTCAAGTTCGCCGCCGACGCCACGCCGCCGCGCCCCCTCCGCTTCGAATACTCCCTCGCCACAGTGCGCATCGACCTCCCCTTCACCGGCAAGGACCTCCCCGACGGCGTCCAGCAGATCGCGACCCCCATCCACCGCTGCGACCTCCCAGAATGGGGCCGCGGCAGGCGCATCGTGGCCTATTTCGGGCAGGCCTCCAACGAAAGCTGGAAGGAATACGCTTTCTCCTTCACCCCCGCCGCAGACGCCAAGCTCACCATCGAGACCATGGGCGCGCGCGGCGAGAAGACGCTCTACGACGACTTCCGCGTGGAAGGCGCCGAGCTCAAGAACGGCGGCTTCGAGGGCGAAGGCGGATGGAGCCCGCCGCATCCGAACAAGAACGACTACCGCGCCCCGATGTGCAACCTCGCGAAGCCCTGGGGCGTGATAACCGCCGCCGAGGCCGGCGTGCCAGCGGCGGAAGGCGAGAAGATGGCCTGCGGCAGCGACATGCTGAACTTCCACCAGTCGATCGCCGTGAAGAAGGGCGTGCCGGTGACGATCACGTTCAAGGCGCGCGCGCTGCCGGTCAAGGACTAGCGGGCGCCGCCCTCAAGGACGCCGCGCGAAGTGGCGAACCACGTCTGCATCTCGCCGGCGCCGCGATGGCACCAGGCGAAGTAGGGGACGAGCTTCAGCGTGAACGCCTCGCCGGAGACGCGCTCGGCCGGGGCGGCGAGCGCGGGGAAGACGTGGCCGAGGACGTCAACCGGGCAGTCGGCGAATGACGCATCCGGCGCGAGGACGACGTCGAGCGCCCTGCCGGCGTTGTCGACGCCCTCCGCGCAGTAGAGGATCGGGCCGCGCTCCACGGCGAGGCGGCCCCTATCCGCCGCCACCAAGTCGTGCGCCTTGATCCGCTTCACCGGCATCGCCATCGAGACGGACACGCGGTCGCCGGACCTCCACGCGCGGTCAATCGTGCAGTAGCCCTTGTCGAGCTCTAGCGCGACGGGGCTCCCGTTCACGGAGACAGACACGTCGCCCACGCCGGACGGGGAGGTCTGCGCGTAGAGGTCGCTCGGCACAGGCCGCCCTACCGCCCATCCCGGCACACGCACCTTTAGCGCAAAGCGCTGTCCGTCCCTCTGCGGCGTGACGGCGAGCGAGGCCTCGCCCTTCCACGGATACGCCGTGCGCTGCGCGAGGCGCACCGCGCCGGACTGGAGGCGGAGCGTGGCGTCAGACTCCACAAAGAGGTTCCAGTAGGCCGTGTCGCCGCGCGTCGCGTATGCGAACTGCGCGATCTGCGGTATGAAGCGCACTATATTCACGGGGCAGCAGCTGCACCCGAACCACTTGGAGCGCTTGTAGCCGCCCTTCGATTCCAGCGGATTCGGGTAGAAGAACTCGTCGCCGGAGATGGATATTCCGGAGAGGAATCCATTGTAGATCACGCGTTCGAGGACGTCGATGTACTTGGCGTCGCCGTGGAAGAGGAACATGCGCTCGTTCCAGAGGGCGTTGGCGATGGCGGCGCACGTCTCGAGGTAGGCGTCGCGGTTGGGAAGGTCGTAGTTCTCGCCGAAGGCCTCGCCGGCGGAGCCGAGGGACTTGTCGGCGTAGGTGACGTGCCTATGCGCGCCGATGCCGCCGTTGAGGTGGAGCTTCTTGCCGACGACGTTCTCCCAGAGCGCGCCGATGGCTTTGACGTAGGAACTGTCGCCCGTGAGCGCCGCGACGTCCGCCATGCCGCAGTACAAGTACCCGGCGCGTACGGCGTGGCCCAAAGCCTCGCGCTGCTCCACGACCGGCAGGTGGTCCTGGAGACCGGCGTTCCACGTCCTTCGCAGATCCTTCCGCCCGCGCATGTCGAGAAGCGTCTTCGCAAGCGCAAGATACCGCTTTTCCCCGGTCGCCCGGTAGAGCTTGCAGAGGGCGAGCTCTATCTCCTCGTGCCCCGGGGCCGCTTTGATCTGCGTGGGGCCGAAACCGAACGTGCGGTCTATGAGATCGGCGCTCCTGATCGCCACATCGAGAAGCGTGCGCTTGCCGGTGGCCTGCAGGTAGGCGACGGCGGCCTCGTACATGTGGCCCACGTTGTAGAGCTCGTGGCTGGAGCCGCAGTTGCTCCAGCGCGTGGGGCCCATCATGCCGAAGGTGGGTCTGCCGGTATTCTTGTCCTTGTAGGTGAAGCCGAGCGTACGGGCGGTGTAGAGGTAGCCGTCGGGCTCCTGCGCCTTTGCGATCTGGGCGATCAAGCGGTCGAGATACCTCTCAAGCTGGGGGTCGGGGTGGGTGGAGAGAGTGTATGCGGCGCCTTCGATCACCTTGTAGACGTCGGAGTCGTCGAAGGGGATCCCCTTGAAGGCGCCCCATGCGCGCGCGGCGGCGTTGGTGAAGTTGGGGATGCGCGCGATCTCGCACTTCTCGAAGTCGGCGCGTACGGTCACGATGCGGTTGGTCTCGAAGCGCGGCAGCCAGAAGCCGCCTGTCACCGCTACGTCCTTGATGTCGGCCGCACTGATAGGATAGTCCGGCCCGGCGAACGCGGCAAACGATGCA